>JAQUGH010000162.1 GCA_028684195.1 Clostridia bacterium
ATCCCCGGTCGTAAAACCCCATTAATTCCTGATAAATCATGACAATGATATAAAATTGCATTAACAAGAGTACCCGTATAATTGCCATGTGCAGGATGAACCACCATATTTTGCGACTTATTGATTACAAGTAAATCGCCATCCTCATAAACAATATCTAGAGGTATATCCTCCGCTATTACAAAAAGAGGCTCGGGCTCAGGAATATTACAGGTAATTAAATCGCTTCCTTTTATTTTATAATTTGCTTTAACTGCTACTTCATTTACTAATATTTCATTTTCATCTATCAATCGCTGAACCTGAGAGCGTGTTAAATTTTCAATACACTTGGCTAAATATATATCTAACCTTGTTCCAGAATCATCTTCATTAATTTTATACTGTTTTTTATTCATATTAACCCCTTTTAAGTAACTTAAATATTTTTAGAAATTAGTATTTTCCACCCCAACAAAAACGTGCCAATAACTATAGCCATATCTGCTGTATTAAAAACATAGGGCCATATTCCCTGAAAATCAATAAAATCTATCACATACCCAGTTTGTAGTCTATCTATCAAATTACCAACTGCTCCCCCTGCAATCACTCCCAATATTAAAGAAAAAAATTGATTCCCTTTTCCCATAGTATTATTTATATAAACCATAATTATCATTATTATCAATGTAATAATAACAAATAACCATGTCTTCTCAGAAAACATACCAAATGCTGCTCCAGGATTTTTAATGTAAGTTAAGTGCAATAAATCACCTATTACAGGAACTGATTGCCCCAAATACATTTTTTCAACAACAAAATATTTGGTTAACCTATCAAGAAATAAAACAATAGCCCCACTAATCCAAAAATACATATTAATAGCCCCATTACCTTGAATATTTACTAACTTATGCTTATTATCTTATCATATTAATACTTACAATCAAATCACTATCTACCTAAACTTTCATTAACTAATTCCACAATATCAGCAATAAAATCACCAATTAACGGTAAATTCAACATTACCATTTGTCTCATTAAATATATAAGCAGAGCTCCTAAAATAGTAAATCCCACAGCCATCCCTAAGCCACGAGCAATCCCGGCTAAAAAGTTGGTGTATAACATCTTTTTCGTGCTATTTAAATACTCTACATATTCACCGATCTTTACCTTTTCCATAGTTAAAGCCAATTTTTCAACTTTTTTTTCTAAACTCTTCATATTTTCTGTCTCAACCATCAATCTCACCTCATAATCAGATATTACTCTCTCTATATATTACCACGCATATAATCATATTAAAATCCACTTAGATATATTACATAACTTAATATTCGCATTTCCGTTTATTATTTATTTATTTATTTATTTTAGCAGGAATTTAAAGACTACTAATAGAATGTACCATTTATTAACTATTTTAAGGAGATGGTATAAATTGAAAAACAAATCTATTTTTTGTATTGGTATGGCTATTTTATTATCTACTTATCTTTTTTGTATTCCAGGTCAAGTTATAGCCGCACACGGATTCGATGAATACGGCTATAATGAAAATGCTCGTCTATTTGTGGGAACTTTCGACAACTGGGAAGCTTTCATTTATGGTCAACCTTCGCTTCCACCAGTAGAACCTAGTGCAACTGACGTTCTATTCATTACACGCAACTGGAATAAGTCTTTTGATGATGCTATGTTTCATGATAAACCTTTAAAAGACGGTGCTTGGTGTTCTTCTTTATTTCACACTAATCTTTCAGGAGCTCAACTAGGTTGGACAAGCTACGAATATTTCTTCTATATTTATTCATCTGTTCCAATTCCTAATTCTATTCCCATTGTGGAAATGCCCGGCATTTATATTATTGTACAAAAGAGTTGGCTTACAGATCCATTTGGTAACGTAATGATACTATCGGAGCATTTAACAGACCTGTCTCAAATAAACAAAGATATTCTCCACAACTCTATGAATATAGCTAAATCTTTTATCCATAAGAAAATTAATGTTAACGCACACAATAATAGCTATTCGGATAAAACTTAAAAGCAGACCTCGTAAGCTTCAGAAATTGTGAAGCTTACGGGGTCTATTTTTTTTAATTGCTTAATGAAATAAGTGGTGCCGGAATCCTACCTCCACGCTTTATAAAAGCCTCAGCGCTATAAGGATGTAACGGCATAACAGGAGCCGTTCCCAATAAGCCACCAAATTCCACACTATCCCCTACCTTTTTCCCTGGAGACGGAATTATTCTAACAGCTGTAGTTTTCTTATTTATCATGCCAATAGCAGCCTCATCAGCTATAATAGCTGCTATTGTTTCTGCTGTAGTATTACCAGGCACAGCAATCATATCTAAGCCAACGGAACAAACACAAGTCATGGCTTCAAGCTTATCAATACAAAGTGCCCCTTCTTTTACGGCTCTAATCATCCCTGCATCTTCACTTACTGGAATAAAAGCACCACTTAATCCTCCAACGTATGAAGAAGCCATAGCTCCACCTTTTTTAACTGCATCATTTAACATCGCTAACGCTGCTGTTGTTCCATGTCCACCAACTCTTTCCAAACCCATTGCTTCAAGAATATCTGCTACGCTATCGCCTACAGCCGGTGTAGGAGCTAAAGAAAGATCAACAATACCAAAGGGTACTTGAAGTCTTCTTCCAGCTTCTCTACCAACCAACTCACCCATACGAGTTATTTTAAATGCAGTTTGTTTAATTACAGAAGCTAAAGCTCCAAAATCAACATTAGGACTATGCTTAACTGCATTATATACAACTCCCGGTCCACTTACCCCTACATTTATAACCTTTTCTGGTTCTCCTATTCCATGAAAAGCACCTGCCATAAAAGGATTGTCCTCTGGTGCGTTGCAAAATACAACTAGCTTTGCACAACCAAGTCCTCCCGATTCCTTCGTCAACTCAGCTGTTTCTTTAACTATTTTTCCCATACGATAAACTGCATCCATATTTATACCCGCTTTGGTTGTCCCAATATTAACTGAGGCACAAACTCTTTCTGTTTCCGCCAATCCCTCAGCTATAGAATTTAAAAGATTTTCATCTCCTTTTGTAAATCCTTTATGTACAAGGGCAGAAAAACCGCCAATAAAATTAACTCCTACCTCTTTAGCTGCCTTATCCATGGCCTTTGCTAAAATAGTATAATCCTTGCAATCACACCCTTCTCCTACAAAAGCTATGGGTGTTACTGCTATACGCTTATTAATAATAGGAATACCGTACTCCTTAGAAATATCCTCACCTGTCCGAACAAGCTCTGCGGCACTTTTTGTTATTTTATCATATATTTTTTGCGCAACTATCTCAATATTGCTATGCGTACAATCTCTTAAGCTTATCCCCATAGTAATTGTGCGAATATCCAAGTTTTCTACTTGAACCATATGAATTGTCTCCATTATTTCTTCTGGCATAAACGATAATGTCATTTGGGCATCCTCCTAAATTCTGTGCATATATTTAAAAACATCTTCATTTTGAACATCTATTTTAACACCAATTTCTTTTTCTTTCTCTTTAAGAAGAGTCTGCAATTCCAGTAAGTTGATAGTTGACGTAGATATATCAGCTATCATAATCATAGTAAAAAAATCTTGAAGAATAGTTTGACTAATATCCAATATATTTACTTTATGAGTTGCCAGTATTTCAGCAACTCCCGCAATGATACCAACTTTATCTTCTCCTACTACTGTAACGATCAAACGTTTACCTTCAATTTCACTAGCATTGTTTTTATACGAACACATATCAAGACCCCCCTCACCTAATTCCTGTAGGTATTATAACACAAAAAGCATCTTTATAACTCTTAAAGATGCTTTGATATCACGTTATTTATTTACAACTACACTGATGGCAGCAGCATATATATCCTTGCATATATCACATATACTATTCAACTGATAAGGTTCAAGACTATTTAAAACATCTACCCCTTTTCCTGTAAGCACTAAAATGGTTTTCCAACCAAAATGCAAGACATCCTGAAATAAATATCCATCAGTTAAATAGAAACTTTCTTGCATATTTATATATCTTTTTTTTAATAATTTATCCAGTTCATCTTCTTTAGTATTCCAATATTCCAGCTTTATAATTTTATCTTTTAATTTGTTTTTTATTAATTCATATTCCATAAAATCAGGGGTAACTAATACAAGTAAATAACCTCTCTTTTCTAAAAAACATAGTGCTGATATTGTTTCAGGAAAAATTTCCATACTTTTCTTCACATTAGCTTTATTATCATTATTACTATATACATAAGAAGTTCCATAACCTGAGAAGAAGATAGCTTTTTCCATATCTTAGCACCTCCGTCCCTTCAATATATGAAAAGAAAAATATTAAGGTGCTATTTACATGAAAATATAACT
>JAQUGH010000163.1 GCA_028684195.1 Clostridia bacterium
CGTTATGCAAAATGGAAAAGTAAAAATAACAGCCTATAATGTACCGTTAGATATAGAGGAAGAAGTAAATATAAAAGGTAGTATCTATGCTCCATATGAAAAAAACATTGATGAAGCCTTAAAACCAGTTATTGATGAAATAGAAGCTAAACAAAGAACTGAACAAAATAGAGTAGCACCTGTTCCTAAGAAACAACTTCTTGTAGTAGGAGTCGTTGAAGAATTCTTTGATGGATTAATGAAAGCTTTGAGAAGAGATATAAAATCTATTAGTGTAGATAACGATCCCCCCGAAGAAGAAACAATAAAAGCAAAGAAAAACCTCATTAAGCTAGGATATGGCGGTATTAAAGAAAATGAAGAATGGAGTGCTTGGTTTAATACAGTTGCATGGGATTTCATAGATGGATATGATTTGAGGGAAGAATACATTAATGGAGGAAGTAACAAATATCAACTGTATAGCTTGATACAAGATGCAGTTGATGGGGAAATAGACATAAGTCCTAGGTATGATAAAAATGTTGTCACAGCCAAAAAGAACCTCATCAAGCTTGGATATATAGACCTTCTTCTTTTCAATGAAGAAGATCCAAAATACGAAGACTATATAGATGAATTCACAGATAATTATGGAGTAAAATGGGATCATACAATAGGCGAAGATGATAAAGAACTATTGTATAAATCATTAGCTTTAGCTGTTGAAGGAAAATTATTGTCTGAAAATATAGGTCAAATGAAAGCTACGATTGATAATAGCAACGGGAAAAATCCAAGTATAAGGTTAGCATGTGAATATGATGGGGAAAAGTACGGGAAATTATTTGATATAGTTAGTGCATTAAATGGTAAATGTACAGAAAGTGATGATGGTACATTTGCTCATGTAGAAATCTGGAATAAAGATGAAAATGTATTCTACTATCTAGACTACGATTTAAAGAATAAAAAACCAGGTGAAAAAGTAGAAGCAAAAATGTCATATAAAGATGCAGATGGTAAAATACATAAGGAATCAGCTTGGTTTGGAATTAGATTTTGGAGAATAAAAACATATGGAGTATTAAACGGAGATAGTATTGTAGGCAATATACGGTTTTTGGCTAAGCTAAAAGGAGTAGACGAAGAGGACATATATGAAAATAAGAATAGCATTGTTGTAGAAGCAAGTAAGGATACTACAGAAGATAAGCCAGAAGATGTACCTGTTGATATTCCTCCTGAAGATATAGCGATAACAGCAACAATAAATAACCCCTATGGTAAAAAATCAACAATAGATGATGTGGGTGAGTATGACACAGGATATTATGGAAATCTATATGATATAGTAAGCGCATTAAACGGCGGACTTACATGGCAGGATGGAAGTAAGAAACAGCATGCTCATGTAAAACTGTTTAGTAGCAAGGATAATTGCTATTATTTCTTAGATTATGATTTAAGTGATTGCAGTGAAGGTGAAACTGTTAATGTGGAAGTATTTAAAGATGGCTTTAGTGGAGAACACGCATATTGGACGTATGGTGTGATAAGAAATGGACATGTAATAGGAAATATAAGGTATTTAGCAGAACTAAGAGGCATAAATGATGAGGATATACATGAGGGAGAGAATAGCATTGTTGTTGATTTAGATGAGGATAGACTTGGAGTAGACACTGATAAGCCTGTGGATGATTCTAGATCGGGTGGAAATCCTAGTTACACTGAAACTGTAAATTATATAACCCAACAATGTAAAGAAATTGGGTTACCAGTTGACATTGGTTTAGCTATTGCTTGGACAGAAAGTGGTATGACACAGTTTAATGAAGATGGAATAGCAAAAAAGAATGAAAATAAAAGGAAAGATGGTAAAGTAGTTTCCGTTGACTGGGGAATAATGCAACTTAATGATAAATCATGGAGTAACGAATATGATTTTGATAGAATTAAAACAGATTGGAAATATAATGTAAGATGTGGTCTAGCTGTTGCACTTAACAGGTACAAGGAAGTTATTCGTTTGGGAGAAGAAAATATACCAAGAGCAACATATTCAGGCTATAATTCATGGAGTAATATTGATAGATATAGAACAGAAAAAGATCAAAGGGATATTAATTTTGAGGATTACTATACAAATAAGCCATGGGAAGAACTTATTGATTCAAATTTGCAACATGATATAGATGAAGATTTTGAGTATTGCATGGGTACTGAACAGGAGCGAATAGAATATGTATTTGGGAAAGATACGAAATTATGGGATGATGTTTACCAAACAAAAAGTGAAGCTAAAAAGCATATGAAAACTGTTGAGGTTAAAATATGGAAGTATGATGAAAAAACAAAAACAAAAGTACCAGGTATAAAATCTATAACAATAAATGAAAAACTAGCAGATGTAATTGTGAAAATATTTGATGAAATATATAATGATCCTGAACAATTTCCAATTGACTGGGATACTGCAGCATTCAATTGGAGGGGTGATGGATCAAAGAGTATGCATAATCAAGGGTTAGCTGTAGATATAAATTGGGAGAAAAACGCATTAGTTTCTAATGATGGTAAAATAATGGCGGGCAAGCTATATAAACCTGGGGAAAATATATATTCAATACCAAAAAGTTCTTCAGTAGTACGGGCATTTAAAAAATACGGATGGTATTGGGGTGGAGACTGGGAATCAAAAAAGGATTATATGCATTTTTCGTATTTGAATAGATAATATAATTAAGTGTACACTGGGGGTATAATATGTCTAAGAAATGGATGCGTTGCTCATTAATTTTATTTTGTATATTATTTTGTTTCCTGCTATGTAGATATAATATCAATGAGCAAATGGGAATAAATTATCCAACAAATATACAAAGACAGAATAATGAAAGTATTAATGATGTAAATAGGGGAAACTTAGTGGGTAATATAGCGAATGATGGATA
This sequence comes from Clostridia bacterium, assembly GCA_028684195.1. Taxonomy (GTDB): domain Bacteria; phylum Bacillota; class Peptococcia; order DRI-13; family DTU073; genus JAQUGH01. The sequence continues at coordinate 2,937 of JAQUGH010000163.1, forward strand.
TGTTTTATATAAAGATAATTGGATTTATTATTATGATGTAAACAAGAATAGTCTATATAAGGTTAAAGGTGTTGAAATAAATAGCACTAAAATTACTGCTGATGCAGGGTTTAACATAAATATTACTGATAGTTGGATTATATACGTTTCTGAAAGAAATAAAAAAATATACAGGGTAAGGTTTGATGGTACACAAAAAGAAAAAATAAATGATGATAAAAGCAACTATGTAAATGTTCTTGGTAATTGGATATATTATGTTAATGTATCTGACTCAAATAGGATTTATAAGATGAAACTTGATGGTAGTCAAAGAACAAAATTAAATAATATGGAAAGTGCTCGAATAAATGTTGTTAGTGAATGGATTTATTATTGCAAAATAGAAAGTGAAACTACCGAGGAATTTGGAGATAATTTTTATTCCCCTTATGGAGAAATTTATAAAATAAAAGTTGACGGAACAAAAGTAACAAAAATATCTAGTAAAAAAGCAAGCTTTTTAAATGTAGTTCATAACTGGATTTATTATTCTGATGTTAAAGATAGCTTAAATCTTTACAAGATGAGAATAGATGGTACTGAAGTTACTAAAATGATTGATGCAAACTGTTATTATGTAAATGTTTCGGATGATAATATGTATTTTAGTGATATGTCTTCGGGACTATTTAAAGTAGACTTGAATGGTAAAAATAAAACATCTATTGGAGTTAAGGGAAGATATATGAATATAAACGTAGCTGGGGAATGGCTATTTTTTAAATTAGAGACAGGAGACGAAGAGGGATTTTATAAAGTAAAGAAAGATAGTACAGAATTAACAAAAATAACTAGTACAAATCTAGAGCAAACGAATAGAATAGTGATAACTAAAGAACAAGTACTTAGCTATATAGCAGAAAAATATGTGGGAAGAGAAGGTCTAATGATTAAGTACCTTCAAGAAAAAAATAGATATGGAATATCATGGGATAATCCAGGCGGAGGTTCTGGAGGTTATTGGGAAGTTGATATTGCAACAGGAGATGTATTTTCGGCTTTAGGCAAACTAATTGGAAATGTCTATGATAAATAAAAATATTATTGATATTATGCTGTGCTTTTTTATAATCAAGCAACTATAATATACCCAGGAAACGAGACAGAATTTTTCCAATCCTGAGTAAACCTGATATAATGATGACCTTTGTAGAATTTATTATAGAACTTCTTAAAATATTACCAGAAGATCTTCGCAGAGAAATACTTCAATATTTCTTTAAAAAAATGCTTGAAGAAAAGTTTCAAAAAGTACCACTGCATGAAGAAATTTTTAAGGTATTTTCATTTTTTGCTGCACATGAAAATATATTTGAAGATATTACTTCAAAAGAAAATACAGAAGAAGAAATATCCGAAGAACCACAACCAAAATATATAGAAGAAATAATAAAAGCAAAGAAAAATCTAATTAAGCTAGGATATGG
>JAQUGH010000033.1 GCA_028684195.1 Clostridia bacterium
AGGGTTTTTTAATGATGAGGAGCGAGCGGTATTAGGAGGAAGGAATATTGAATTAGCACCTCCTTCTGTAAAAAGACTTTTTGCGGAACAATTTTTTGTCTATAAGGCTTTAACAAGTGCTAGTAAATTTTTAACACTTAGTTTTGCTGTAGCAGATGGGGAAGGGAAGTCGTTGAGTCCTTCTTCAATTCTTAAGCGTCTTGTAGAAATATTTCCACAAGAAAATTATTCTTTACAACCATCACTGTATGATAATGATGAGAAATATATCTGTTTGCCAGGTTCAACAATTAGTCGTTTAGCTTCGAATTTGCGTCAAGCTGTAGAAGGTAAGGATATTAATTCAATTTGGTGGAGTGTATATAATTGGTATACAATTAGAGATGAATGGAGAAAGCCACTAGAGAAGATTGTATCCGGATTGTTTTATGAAAAAAAGGATGATAAATTACCTCATGTGTTGGTTAAAAAATTATATGGGGGAAAATTGTATACGAGTATTTCACGTTTAGAAAAATTTAAAGCGTGTCCCTTTTCACATTTTCTTAGTTATGGAATTAAGTTAAAGGAAAGAAAGGAATATAAACTGGGAGCTCCTGATTTAGGACAGCTTTTCCATAAGGGATTAGAAAATTTCCACGGTTATCTTATGAATAATCAGCTTGTTTGGGGTAATTTAACGCATTTAGAGATGAAAAATATAATTGATAACGTTGTGGGTGATGTTGTACCGCTTCTTCAAAATGAAGTATTGCTAAGTACAGCACGTTATCGCTATCTTACTAATAAATTAAAAAGAATATTATTGCGAGCTGTTAGTGTATTGGGTGAACATGAGCGGAGGGGAACTTTTCGACCATTAGGTGTGGAAATAACTTTTGGTGAAAAAGCAACATTACCTGGATTGAATTTTAAAATTGCAGATGGGACGGAGATTTATTTACAAGGGAAAATAGATAGGGTAGATGTTGCGCGAGATGATAAGGAGATATATCTCCGTGTTATAGATTACAAATCGGGAATGAGTTCTCTTAGTCTTTTGGAAATATTTTATGGATTGAAATTGCAGCTTTTAACGTATTTACATGTATTACTTAAATATGCACCTCAATTTTTAAATGGAGAAGCAAGACCAGGTGGAGTTTTATATTTTAGTATAAAGGATCCATTTGTAATAGGAAATAAAGAGCTTTCAGTAGCAGAAATTGAGAAAAAGGTGTTGCTTCAATTAAAGATGAAGGGATATCTTCTTAAAGATCCTGAGGTTATTAAGCTGATGGATAAGGATATAAATGGGTATTCTGATTTACTTCCAGTTGCCTTGAATAAGGAAGGCAACTTTTATAAAAATATTCAAAGTGTCTTGACTGTTGAAGAGTTTGATAAATTACGTGTTTATGTAGAAAAGGTTTTGTATGATATTAGCTCTGATATTATGTCTGGAAATGTGGCAATAGCTCCTTATCGTTATAAGGTACGGGAATCTTGTACTTTTTGTTCTTATAAGTCTGTTTGTCGGTTTGATCCCGCTGTACCAGGTAATATATATAGGGTTTTGAAGGACAAAAGTCCTGATGAAATTTGGCATGAGCTGGGAGCGGAAGGAGGAGAACTAGAGGATGAGTAAAAATTCTTGGACAAAAGAACAGGAAAAAGCGATATCCGAAAGAAATTGTAGCCTTTTAGTTTCTGCAGCAGCAGGAGCGGGAAAGACTGCTGTATTGGTAGAAAGAATTGTGAGACGAATTCTTGATGAATATGATCCTGTTGATGTGGACAAGGTTTTGGTTGTTACATTTACAAATGCAGCTGCCTTAGAAATGAAAGAAAGAATAGGGGGAGCGTTATCCTGTTGTGTAAGGGAAAATCCTGAAAGTACTCGTTTACAAAGACAACAATTGCTAATGGGAAAATCATCTATATGTACCCTGCATTCCTTTTGCTTGGAGATAGTTCGTCAGAATTATTATAAACTTCAACTTGCTGAAAATTTGGTATTGGATCCTCGTTTTAGGATTGCGGATGATATTGAAACGGTGTTATTAAAATTTGAAGTGTTGGAAGATTATTTTGAAGGAAAATACGAAGATGAAGATTCTATATTTTTAGATTTGGTTGAGGGTATGGGTGGAGAACGTGATGACAAATCATTGAAGGAGCTAGTTTTAAAGTTATATAATTTTTCACGCAGTCAACCAGATTCCTCATTTTGGCTAAAAGAGGCTGTTGGTGTTTTTAATGCCAATATAGAGGATTCTATTGTTCAAAATCTTTTTGCTAGAATAATGGCTAGTATGGTGGTGAGCTTGCATGAAGCGGTAGAGCTGTTAAAGGAAGCAAAAGAACTGGCTATGCTGCCAGAAGGTCCTTATATGTATTGTGATAATTTAATCACGGAAATAGACGTTTTAGAAGAGATCATAGCTGTTGGTTCTAAAAGTTGGAAAGCAGGATTTGAAACCTTAGCAGAGTTCAAATTTTCTTCCTTAAAACGATGTAAGGTTGAAGTAGATGAGGGATTGAAGGAGGAAGTACAGACATTAAGAAAACAAGCCCGGGATTTGGTTCGTAATCTTCAAAATGACTATCTTTCCAGAAGTCCTGAGGCTTTGGTGCAAGATATGCAAGATATAGCACCAATGATGGAATGTCTTTGTAAGATGGTAGATGATTTCTCTTTTCTTTATTTGAAAAAGAAATTGGAGAAGAATATTATTGATTTTAATGATATTGAACATTTTGCTTTGGCATTATTGGGTACAAGAACGCAAGGTGGTTGGCAACCTACGGAATTAGCGAAAGGATTAAGAAAAAAATATGAAGAAGTGCTTGTTGATGAATATCAAGATATTAATGCGGCACAAGAAGCGATTTTAAGTCTGGTATCTCGGGAAGCTGTTATTACAAGTAAAGCTGATATTACCGACAGTTCTGATGTTGCGGTAAATACTAATATTACATTTGATTCAGATGTTAATTCTGATGCTAATTTCGATGTTCCTTCTTTCCCTAATATGTTTATGGTTGGTGATGTGAAGCAGAGTATTTATGGGTTTCGTCTTGCAGAACCCAAACTTTTTATAAAAAAATATAAAATGTTTGAAACAGATGAAGAGGCTCTTGAAAAAAAGATCGTTTTAGCGAAAAACTTTAGAAGTAAAAGAAACGTGGTAGATGGTGTAAACTTTATTTTTCGGCAGGTTATGGGAAGTTGTTTGGGCGGAATTTCTTATGACAGTGAAAATGAATTGGTATTTGGAGCAAACTTTGGTGAGAGTGAAGATTCGGCAGATTGTGCAGAATGTCCGTTAGAACTGCATATTATTGATCGTAATATTGAAGATAGAGAAGAAACAAATGAAAAAAAAGATACTGATTCTGAAATGAAGGATTTAGAAGGAGAAAGTGGTAGTTCTATAAAAATTGATGAAGAAGAATTAGATGCAATACAGGCAGAGGCTCGTCTTGTAGGTAAAAGAATCTTGGAGCTTATGGCAAATAGAAAAGCATGGGATAAAGAAGATAAAATATATCGCTCTATGGAGTTTTCTGATGTTGTAGTGCTGTTACGTTCAATTAAGAGTGCAGCTCCTACTTTTATTGATGAATTTCGGAAGCTTGGTATACCTGTGTATGCTGAGACTGGGAGTGGATATTTTGCTGCTCAAGAGGTACAGGTAATATTATCTTTGTTAAAGGTTATTGATAATCCACTTCAAGATATTTTTGTAGCGGCTGTTTTGCTTTCTCCGGTAGTGGGACTTTCTACGGAAGAATTGGCAAGAATTCGTCTTGTACGGTCGGATGATGATTTATATAATGCGGTACGTTTGGCGGCAAGAAAGGAAGAAGGAGCTTTAAAAAATTCATTACGTATGTTTTTAAAAAAATTAAAAAGGTGGCGTACTTTTGCACGTCACAATTCTTTAATTGAATTAATTTGGCTTTTGTACAGGGAAACTGGCTTTTATGATTATGCGGGAGCTATGCCTGGTGGGAAGCAAAGACAGGCTAATCTTAGGGCACTTTTGGATAGAGCAAAGCAATTTGAAGATACATCTATGAAAGGTTTGTTTAAATTTTTAAGATTTTTAGAGAGACTTGAAAATTCAGGAAGTGATTTGGGTACAGCACGAGCAATTGGGGAGAAGGAAAATGTTGTAAGGATTATGAGTATCCATAAGAGTAAGGGGTTGGAGTTCCCTCTTGTTTTTGTGGCAGGTCTTGGAAAACAATTTAATATGCAAGAATTACGAGGAGATATATTATTGGATAGGGAATTAGGGTTAGGACCTGTTTGGGTAGATTTAAAGAAACGTTTAAAATATCCTACTTTAGCTAAGTTGGTTGTAAAAGATAAATTGCAGGAAGAATTATTAGCGGAAGAAATACGTATTCTTTATGTTGCTTTTACAAGAGCTAGGGAAAATCTAATATTGGTTGGCAGTGTGAGAGATATAGATAAAAATTTAAAAAAGTGGTGTAGCTATATTTCCCAGCAAGGTTGGGATTTACCGAGGGGTGCTTTGGCTCAAGCTCGTTGTCCTATGGATTGGCTTGGCTTTTGTATATTAAGACATAGAGAAGGAAATGCTCTTCTGAAAAAAATTGATTGTAAAAAAGTGCCTTGGGAATTGACGCAAAATGATCAATCTCATTGGAAAATCTGTTTATGGGATAAAGAGAAAATCAGGATTGAGGAGAAGAGCAGTAACCATAATTATGATTTGGAACTCAGTAAAGTACGAGAACTTTTGCCCTTAGGAAATTTGTCAGAGAATAATAGTCAAGATAAAATCATAAAATCTCTGGTTTGGAGTTATCCCTATCAAGGTTTGGCAGATATTCCGGCAAAGTTGTCGGTTACAGAAATAAAAAATCGCTTTCACTTATTAATGGGAGCTATGAATGAAAGTAAAGAACTTATTAGATTTAGGCGTTTTGAAAAGAGACCGAAGTTTTTGCAAGAGCAAAGCTTATCAGCCAGTGAAAAGGGGACAATTCTACATCTGTTCATGCGTCACTTGGATTTTGAGGTCTCATCTACGGAAAAGGAAGTTAAGGGACAGCTTGAAGAAATGCTTGAAAAGCAAATATTAAATACAACTCAAGCAAATACAATTGTGCCAGGAGATGTTGTTAGTTTTGTTAAGACACCTTTAGGGCAAAGAATAAAAAACGGAACAGAACTTAGGAGGGAGGTTCCTTTTACTTTGGAAATCCCAGCGGTAGAGTTATATTCTGAAGTGAAAAATATAACGAAAGAGACGATAACACTTCAAGGTACTATAGATTGTTTGTTTAAAGAAGGAGAAGAATATATTATAGTTGATTATAAGACGGATGTTGTTGCACTGAATAATATTGATTCATTAAAGGAAAGGTATAAGATTCAAATGGAGCTTTATGCTCGAGCGGTGGAAAGTATTTTTCATAGTCCGGTAAAAGAAAAACTATTATATTCATTTTATCTGCAAAAAAGTTTAGCGTTATAAGATAGAGTTTTATAAAAATAGTGAAGGGAATATTTCCCTTCACTATTTTTATTTGTTTTTTTATCTGCAACTACGCTTGAGAATTTGTGAGTGTTACCAACTACCGAAAATTTATACCGTATATTTGTGATTTTCGACGGTAATAATGATGTTAGCTGTTGAAATTCCTGGGAGGTAGAAAAGTTGATTATAAACAAAGTAGAAATATGTGGCGTTAATACTTCTAAACTACCAGTATTAAAAAATGTTGTCATGAGAGAGCTGTTTAAGAATATGCAGCAAGGTGATATTACGGCTCGAGAGGAATTAATCAATGGGAATTTACGCTTGGTTTTAAGCGTAATAAAACGTTTTACTAATCGGGGAGAATATGTTGATGATTTGTTTCAAGTGGGTTGTATTGGTTTGATGAAAGCAATAGATAATTTTGACTTAGGTCAGAATGTAAAATTTTCTACATATGCTGTACCAATGATTATTGGTGAAATAAGAAGATATTTAAGGGACAATAATCCAATTAGGGTAAGTAGATCATTGAGGGATATAGCATATAAGGCACTACAGGTTAGAGATAGTTTAGTGAATAAGAATTCAAAAGATCCTTCAATTAGTGAGATTGCCAAGGAGCTTGATATATCTCGAGAGGAAATAGTATTTGCTTTAGATGCAATCCAAGAACCTATTTCTTTATTTGAACCTATTTATCATGATGGTGGGGATCCTATTTATGTAATGGATCAAATTGGTGATGAAAAGAATGTTGATTGTAATTGGTTGGAAACGATTTCTATTAATGAAGCTATGAGAAAATTAAATGATAGAGAAAAGCATATTCTTAAATTGCGTTTTTATGATGGGAAAACGCAGATGGAGGTAGCAGAAGAAATAGGAATATCGCAGGCTCAGGTATCACGTTTAGAAAAAACAGCATTAAGTCATATGCGTAAATATATGTAGATAACATATGACACATAGCTAATTGTCGCTTATCACATCTTAGCATTAATTTTTAGTAAAAGGAATTATTAATAAACAGTAAACATATAGATATATTGTTAGGGTGAGAGGAGATAAGTTATGATTATTAAAATTTCTGATTTACGTAATCTAGAAATAATTAATGCAAATGATGGTAAACGTCTTGGTCCTATAAAGGACATTGAATTAGATTTAGATAAAGGTATCATTAAGGGTATTATTTTGCCTGGAATCAATGGTGCTGGATTGTTGAGCATTTTTAGCAAAAATGATGATTTGATTGTTCCTTGGGATAAAATCATACGCATAGGGATAGATGTTATATTAGTAGATGTCGCCACTCAACAAGGTAACATTAAAAATAATTTGGGCTAGTTGAATGATACATTCAAGTAATTTATATACCCAATTTACAAAAAAAGTTTACCCGAAATAATCTTTTGAAAAAAGTCAATTTTCTTAAATCGTTAGGTTCACAGATGAGACGTACCTGACAGGGGGTATTACTATTTTACACAACTGCATCAACACGATAAGAATATCTGCTAATGTACGTTTCTCAAAACTGGAATCTATTTCTAGTAAAAATTTATCAATTTTTAATGTTATATATGTTTTTAAGCTATACATTAGCCACTTGAAATAAATTCTCTACTGCATATATGTAACATAATTTTGACTAAAATAGTTTGCTTTAATTCATAATCTTTATGAATACTGCTCAATATTTGTTCTGGTTTTAATTCAATCTGACTAATGATTTTCATGTCCTTCTTAATCTTAGGATCATTATACATCCTTGAAAACTTTTGTTGATAAGGTTGGTAATACACCATCCAGTCAAGAAAACCAACGTAATAAATACTCTCATCTATTAGTCCTTCAATAGTAGCCATCCCATCTGAGCATTTATAATTAATATATGCTGAAGCTTTAAGATCATAGATTTTTAGTATGGGATGCCGTAGTTCTATTATTGTATCCAATGCAATATTGTCAGCTATTTCAACTTCAACTACCTGTAAAAGTTCTTTTTGCAGGCATTCTTTATGTTCATCATACATAGCAATATCCTCAATATTCTAAGTTTATAAAACCATTATATGTTGTTTCAATATTAATATGTTAGACAAGTTATTTTCTATTCATTTTTCTGCCATTTATTGCATGGATTGTATGAAGGTTGGACATTGTCAAACAGTTTATCATTATCTGGGCACGTGTATTTACAATGATGATGTTCTGTTATATTTACTTTTTCTTCATGATAGACGGCTACCACGACTTCCACTAAGTATTTATTATGTATTAACTTTTGTGGACAGCAGTAGTGTTCAGTAGATGAACTGATATTATTAACAGATGTGCCGCTGTGACATCCTTCCGCTTCAATATGTTTTTCTTCACCACAATCATTCAAGATGTTGACTTTTAGAAAAGTAAAACACATATTTGGTAGAGCACAAGGAATGTCAATGAACCCGCTAAAAGGTATATCTGTTTGGTAATGCTGAGCAACATCCGTCTCCTTGTTGATAAATAAAATTTGTTCATGTAGTATTCCCTGAAAGATAAAATTACCCTTACATACTTGACCCGATAGATCTTTTACTATCACATTTACATCCCATATTTTTAATGCAGGACCCGGCAGACACACATCACTAATGACCAAAACTTGCGTTTTTCCTTCACCAGCCACAACTGGTGCTAATATTGTCTTATGCAATGTTTATTACCCCTTTAAACTCATTTATAATACAATATACGTTTTAGCAAAAAATATGCTATTTACTTATAAATTTTATCTTCTAAAAGATAATCTGTCACCAAGTTGTCTTATCTCCATAATATATATTAGAAAAATATATATTGGACTGAATTTCTAGTCACATTGGACTGGAGGTTATACCATGGCTGTAGTCTTTCCCAGTAACGATCAATATGTTGCTTTAACAAAGGATGGTATTCCTTTTATAGACCCTGTAGGTGACGAAAATCCGGCATCTACGGATATTGTAGGAACAGTAGATTATCCTGCCGTCTATTTCGCAACTGATATAACCCATGCTTTCTTCCGCTTTCGATTAAGAGGAAGTCCCGAATTATCAGGAGGATTCACCAACTACGCCTGGGTCATTTTATTCGACTTGAATAACAATCTGCTCGTTGACAGCTATCAGTGGGAGTTCGCTCTTAATGGAGTGACTGAAGAGGAAATGCTCATTCAAAATACAGTGCCTAACTCGCCTGGCTCCGGCTGGACCGATTCAGCCGAGGGTACACCTATTACTTTTCCGGTAGTAAGCTATGACATTGCCCGTGCCGTAATAGCCGATTCAACCTTGGGCGGTGTGCAAAACTATTTTTTGGATCTATCCGTTGAGATTTCTGTGTTGCATTCAACTCTTGGCATCGCCGACGATACTCCACTCCGCTTTACTTATTTTACGGCAGCTAACCCCAATAATTTTAACAAGGATCGGCTTTGTGGAAACTTCTACGTATGTTTCTCCGACCCATTGACACTAACAACACAATTGAGTGGGCAAATAACTAATAAAGATACCGGAGTAGCAATCGCCGATGCTTTGGTGGAAATCTACGACGGCGATGTTTTGGTTGATTCAACAACAACCGATATGCTTGGTCAATATGTTTTCAGTGAACCTGATACAGGATTTTATACGATTAAGATCAGTAAATGCTGTTTTTTTTCCAATTGCTATTGCAATTCCGTAACGGTAGAACAAAACAAAAATAATATTTACAATTTCAGCTTAGCCCCGGATTGCGTCTGTGTTATCAAATGTTTAATGGCCGAAGACGAGAGAGATATTATTGACGAAAAACAGCGTGTATATGAAAAAGTAACCGACTATTTCATCACTTCCATACCGGATCAAGAAACACTATCACGCTATATCACTTTGCTTTGTCTGCTTAATAAGGGCACTTCGGTACTAGATTGTTGTATTGCCAAAGTATTGAAAAACTTATACACATGCGAAGAAGGTGAATGCGATGGCTGAAACCATTGAATGTCCTTTTAATCCCGATCTCTGCAACTGTTCCTGCAACTGTCAGGCTTATTTAGCCGGAGGACGTCTTCTAACCGTAGGGTCTTTGGTTATTGACGGCAGTCAATACACCTATACCTATACCATCACCAACGAAGATCCTGCAGTTAGCTTTATTATCTTTTGTATTCAATGTCCTGTAAGCTCATTCACTGCCTCAGCATCTAATACAACCGTAGAGATTCTGGGTAATCCCGACACTGCTCCGGCTGTTTTTCTGGAATGTACGCCGCCCGGTTGTGAATCTTCTGCGACAAACCGATTTTCTGTGGAATTTGATTTTGTACGAGAAAGCAAATGCTGCCCATTTCAGGGAATAAAGATTAATATTAACCCGGCTGATACCATAGACGTGATGCGCATCACCCTTATCTTTACGTTGCCGGACGATGTCGTATTTTCCTTCAAACCAGGTCCTTTACAGATCAAAGCCGGTCAAAATGAAGATATAGTAAATAACCTTTGTTTGCCGGGATGTTTGGACACTTGTGATCTTCAGCAAATAATATGCGAAATATGGCAAATTGAAAACAAAATCATTACCTCAAAAAAAGATGTCTTTATTCATTTCGCACAGCTTTTACTTCCTCCCGGTCTTGATTTAAGCACACTCACCGCAGATGAACTAGAAAGCAGAATTAGAACAGTAACATGTATGGAAAAATCTATCGGATGCTTAGATTGTAATATTGCGAAAGTATTAGCTGCTCTAAACAATTTATTGATTTGTAATTCTTGTTAAAACCGAAGGAGTACTGGCACTATATGGCTTTTCTGATAATATATTAAAGTATACTCAGTTATTGAGTACAAAAAATATTCAGGAGGATGATTTATAATGGCTTTTCCAGTAACCCCCCCCGTACTAACTCAATCAGAATCAATTGTTGCAGTGACTGAAGCTGAGGCAGGTATCGCTCAATGTCTGGCTGATATGTTATGCAACACCTTGTTCCCCAACCTAGTTGTTCTTACTGATATTGAACAACAAGCAAAGCTCATTAAAACTATATTGTGTGCATATAGCGCAAAAGAAAGCAGCATTGGCAATGTACTTAATGGCTTAGCAAGCAAAATTTTGGCCGACAAAGGTCTTGTTCCCGGCGGCAACGGCGATGACTGCTGCTAGTTGATGCACATAACAACTTTTCAAATGCCAAGGACTGTCCCCAATAAAGGAACAGTCCTTAGCATTTTGCAAAAAGAAATTTTTTTAGTACTTGCAATATTTGAAGTTAATATTAATAAGCATGTAGCATGGTAAAAAAATATAAATTTTTAGGAGGATGATTTATAATGTCTTTTCCGGTAACCCCCCCCGTACTGACTCAAGCCGAATCGGTAAACGTTGTAGCCGAAGCTGAGGCAGGTACCGCTCAATGTCTGGCTGATATGTTATGCAACACCTTGTTCCCCAACCTAGTTGTTCTTACTGATGTTGAACAACAAGCAAAGCTCATTAAAACTATATTGTGTGCATATAGCGCAAAAGAAAGCAGCATTGGCAATGTACTTAATGGCTTAGCAAGCAAAATTTTGGCCGACAAAGGTCTTGTTCCCGGCGGCAACGGCGATGACTGCTGCTAGTTGATGCACATAACAACTTTCCAAATGCTTCAAGGACTGTCCCCAATAAAGGAACAGTCCTTGGCATTTTGCAAAAAGAAATTTTTTAGTACTTGCATTATTTGAAGTTAATATTAATAAGCATGTAGCATGGTAAAAAAATATAAATTTTTAGGAGGATGATTTATAATGTCTTTTCCGGTAACCCCCCCCGTACTGACTCAAGCCGAATCGGTAAACGCTGTAGCCGAAGCTGAGGCAGGTATCGCTCAATGTCTGGCTGATATGTTATGCAACACCTTGTTTCCCAATATCACCGCACTTACTGATGTTGAAAAACAAGCCGCTTTAATCAAGACTGTATTGTGTGCATATAGTGCAAAAGAAAGTAGCATTGGCGACGTTCTGAATGCACTGGCAAGCAAAATTCTAGCCGACAAAGGTCTTGTTCCCGGCGGTAATGGAGACTGCTAATTATTAATAAAAAATTATCATAAAACAACAATCCAGGTCATAAATATAATAATGTCCTGGATTGTATTTTTAAGTATAGAGAGGGTATTATAATGGATAAAAATGAAAAACAAAACCAAATAGGCAATAATTATTTATTAAATAATTTCTGTGACGATTCACATGCTTCAATTGAACAATACTGTAAAAATGAAAGTGATTGTGGTTATGAAAACAATAAGCAAAAACGTGAAAAATGCATAACTTCAATAATTTGCGATCAAGCCACAATCAGTCAATACGAAGCTCAATTATTTTGCAGAGTCACCCATAGATTATGCTATGAATTGTGTCATGCTTCAGACATCTCGGAACTCTATAGTGTTATCGAGTTGATCAATTGTTTTCTTATGGCAAGTGCTACAAAAGAAAGAGCAGTTGCAGAAGTTATTGAATCATGTTCTAAACCCAATACAAAAACTTGCTAATATTATATATTAATGCTTGATTTCACATATGTATTAATTGGACAAGTAATACATATGACAATTTTGCAGAAATAATTTACTTTCATAATGAGGTTTTTATAATGGACACATTGACAATATTAAATTAACTAATTAAAATCATAATGGGTGTGTGATTACCGAAAAATTGTGAAAGGTAGGTGTTTCTATGCGTTGTCCTCATTGTGGACAGGTAGACTCTAAAGTTTTGGAAACAAGACTTGCCGATGATGGTTATTCTATTCGTCGTAGAAGGGAATGCTTGGAATGTAATAATAGATTTACTACATATGAAAAAGTTGATGATCTGCCTCTTTTAGTTGTAAAAAAAGATGCCAGAAGAGAAACGTTTGATCAACATAAAATATTAAATGGATTGTTAAGAGCGTGTGAAAAGAGGAATGTACCTTTAGATAAGTTGGAAAATCTGGTAGCGGATATTGAACGAAGTTTAAAAAGTAATTCTCTTAAACGTGAGGTAACTACTACAGAAATTGGAGAAATTATAATGAAAGAGTTGAAAGGTATTGATAAGGTAGCTTATGTTCGCTTTGCTAGTGTATATAGGGATTTTGAAGATATAGACACATTTTTAAAGGAAATAGAGAATTTGATTAATAGAAAATGAGAGAAAAATAAAAGGAAAAGAAGGCACATTGTTAAGAACGATTAACAGTGTGCCTTCTTTTAGCGTTAATTAACTCCATTCGAATGAAGTTTTACTGTACTAAAAGCATTGTGCTGGTGGAGTAGGTGGACAAACGCCTGGAAGAGTGATACAGGGAGCAGGTACGCAGAAGCCATAGCTAGGGACAAGAAGTTGTACTTCTAAGATACATTTAATGACGATACAGACCTGCAGAGTGCATGTTACGGTAATAGAAGGTGAATAACCTCCTGTTACGTTTGTTACCACACAACTACAGAAAATGAGAGTGCTTTCTGAGCAATCAGGAGTTACGCCTTCGGGACAACAGAGAGTTGCTGTTTTGGTAAATGTAAAGACTCTGTCAGCATCTTGTGTGGGATCATTTGGATTAATAAGTGTTACAGGAACAGATACTAAAATGGTAACTGTAAAGAAACCTCCACCGGCATCAACTCTGGATACTTCTGTGCATGTGATAGAAGCTCCTGCAGTAAGAGAACAATCAATAATATCTCCTACAGCAAATGTACCTGTTGTAAATTCTGTTGCAGTTGATACTGTGGTATCCCTAGAAACATCGTGGAGTTGGAAGCAACTATCGTAAACCTTATCTACCACAATGCATTCTATTCTGGTTGGTGGTGGGCAGCCCTCGGGTGGACACACACCGGGTGTGATTTGTTCGATTTTAGCGTCGCACATGGTATTTTCCTCCTTTTATATCAATTATTTTTTTCTAATCTATCTTATTAGATTGAGTTTACAATTGTTCATGGTGGACAATACATTTCAAAATAATATTTAATTTTTGGTTATAAAGATATTTTCAATTGCATAATATTTTATTTGGGGAGTGAGTTTATTGAAAAAATTATTATTATCTAATCAAAAGGATATGTGGTATTTTTGTTCGGATACAAAAGAATTTGTTTTCAATTTGCTTATTGGTATAAATCCCATTAAAGATGTCTCCTGTTTTGATATTGTTATTGATAAAGAGGGCAATCCTCATTTGCTTCTGGCAATTAATGGTTGCCTTAAATATTATTATTGGAACGGAACCTATTGGATAGAAGGGAATACCCCCAAAATTTTTCATTTATCTAAATGTAGTATGGTTATAACTGATAAGAATAAAATACATTTTTTAAGCAGTTCTGAAGGTAGTGAGGAGCATTTTATATCACATTTTTCTCTTAACAATGATGGTTGGAAAGATAATAAAATTAATGTTTTACCCAAACAGGTTGTAGTTGAGGCACTTTTATGTTTACGAGAAGGCGAACTAGTAGCTGTTTATTCAAGGCAAAATCATACAGAACATATTTTGGGATTGCTTTATTATTCACAGGGTAAATGGGAAGTAATGCAAGAAATCACTTCTTTGGATGGTAAATTTTTAAATTGGTGCACAGATTATCAAGCACTTTACATATTGTTAGGAAAGAAAAGTTTTAAAGGAGGAATATTTACAGTTCTTGCGATTCCTTATCAAAAACTTGATGTAAAGCCTCAGCAAATTCAAGAAAATGTTGTGGGTTGGGATGGATGCCCTGGTATTCTAATTGATGGTTGTAAGTTAATAAGATTATATTGGCAGTACAAAGGAAAGATTTACCTCACAGAATTAAATAGAGAAAAATATTGTTTTATTAACCAGGTAGAAAGTGATATTTTTTATCCAGCTAATATGCTAATACCTATTGGTCAGAAATTATTAACAAAAGAAATAGCATTTACCACAATTTATGGGGTTAAATTGGATTTTCCTCTTGTAATATCGTTGGAATCCTTTGATATTATGGTAAAAGAAAAAGCAAAGGTTATTTTAAGACCTTCCAGGTCTTAACGACATTGTTTTCAACCACGTTGTAGGTAATGATAACCAAGTTTAGCAATGGTATATGTAACGGTTTCCAGTTTAGTTTTTCTGATGTCATAAGATATAATAAGTCGTTTATTATTAAGGATTGTTTGAACCTTGTTGACTCCTTCTAGTGTTAGAAGCTTGGATGAGAGTTTTTGGCTATCAGTTTCTGTGTACATATTGGTGATAATGAGAGTAATTGTAATATTTCTACTATATGTATTGAATAGTTTTTTGTCGGGTATAAGTGATTCTTGAAATTGATATGCGTTTTCCATAGAAAGTTTGTTTAATTTTTCTTGATACCAACTCAATGTAATACCTCCTTATCTTGGATAGTTATCAAGGTTTAAGATTTTTTTATTACTTATCTTATAAAAAACTTTTGCTATATGTTATTCAAACAAATTTATGTTGGTTCATGGTAATTTTATTTTGGTAAATTAAAGTAGGTACTATTAAATATTTGAAATACTACGTTAAAAGGTTTATACAAGTGTTCAACGTCTTATATTAATTGTTATCTTGTAATATAAGATTTGTTTCTAGCTGTAATTTTAAATTATAGTAAACTTATTAAAAGTAGAGGAGGGTGTTATGAAGAAAGGTATACCAAAAAAAATTGTCATTGTAGGGGTTACCGCATTACTGGTTTCACAGTTGTTTGTTGGACAAGCTTTTGCTTCCTGGGGTGCTGCTAAATTGTTAGAGCTAAATAAGCTGCAGAATACGAGTACTCCTACTGTTTCGAATCCTTTAGTTACGACTCCTTCTGTTTCTCAAACTAATCTTTGGTATGTACCTCCTGCTGAACCTAAAACTTCAGTTACAGGCGAAATGTCTCAAGAAGAAATTCTCATGCTACAATTAGTTAACGATGAAAGAAAGAAAAATGGATTAAAACCTTTAGAACCAATGCCAGAACTCAATAAATTGGCACAACTCAAGAGCGAAGATATTATTACGAATAATTATTTCTCGCATATCTCGCCAGTATATGGTTCGTTTGCAAAAATGATCTACGATAATGATATTTATTATAGATCAGCAGGAGAAAACTTGGCTAAAGCCAGAAATGCCCGACATGCCTTTATCCTTTTTATGGCTAGTTCAGGGCATAAAGCCAATATTTTAAGTAGAAACTTCACAAATATAGGTATTGGGGTGGTGCCATATAAGTATGGTGTTGTTGTTACTCAGTTATTCATCCGAATAGCTAACCCTCGCTAAAACTCCCACTTTTTTAAGTGGGAGATAAGCGACGCTAAGCTCCTGGAATGGTTCAACTAACCTTTAGTGAAAAAGAACGTCACTAAAAGAAGTTTCACTTTATTATGAAATAAGTTCAGATATAGGTGTAAAGAGTACGCTTTGTAAGGAAGAAAACAAAGCGTGCTTTTTTTGTTTACCATTTATACCTGAATAACTAATCTTTAATTAGATATAAAAATCCTCACTGAAAGAAGGTTCACTTTATTATTCTATGACATAGTATAGTTAATAAACATATAGTGAAAGTAATTGATTAAAAGGTGGGATACGGAATGTTTAATATTTATCTGGAGGATAAACTTTTGGGTTCTTATGATGACTCAAAAGAGGAACTGTTTTATGTGTATTGCTCTACTCATAACATACCTTTCTTGAAAAATACACAAAACGATTATCTTGTTTTTCCGGTTTTAAGTGATTCCATAGTAGCGATTAGCACTTTGGATAATACTGAAAAAACCAGTGAAAAGGTGGTGAAAAGACTATCTGATAGGTTTACAGAGCAAGGGGCTCTTGTGTTACACACTTCTATGCAATCATCATATAAAAAATTACTTCAGGTTATGCAAGTACATATTTTATTAAGCTTAAACCATCAGAAATCTCGAGATGATGGTGGTTGTGTAAACTTTTATTATTCGTTGCAACAAAAAGAAGAAAGTTTGAAATTGATTGCTTCCATAATTAAAAGATTAGCAACACAAAAAAGTTTATTCAGGTATGAAATACCTAGTGTTTTTAATTATGTAAGCAATTTACGTTATTATAAGTTTTATTTTTCTACTGTTCCTACTGTTGTCATGGAATTAAATAATATTGACTCTATACAAGAAGAGTGTCTGGAACAAGCTGTACTGGAAGGAGTAGTACAACATTATAGAAAAATTGCCAAAGTGGAATGTTTTGAACTGATAAAAGGGTTATTGGAAATATTGGAGGAAAAGTCATTGATTTTGGAGATGGAACAAGTGGAGGAGCAAGCTTCATCTAATGACTTAGAAAATGATTTGGTAGGAGTAGAGGATAAAATTACCAAAACTGGCGAAGCATGTTATTTAATTGATGGGTTAGATGGGATGATGGGTGAAACTAATGAACCAGAAATGGATAAAACAACAAAAAGTAATGTTAAAGATGATCTTGATGAATATGAAGAAAAAGAAATATTAAAAGAAACAGTAGATGAAACAATAAAAAAAGATTTGCCTTTTGTTAAAATTGCTTTGGGTATGGGAAAAGAATCTAAAAAAAAGACGCAAAATATAATTAATACATCTCTTGTTAAAAAGAAAAAACGTAAAAGCAGGGTAGGAACATCTTTATTTCCTCCTTCTGATGGTCCAGTGTATCAGTTTTCACCTCCTACAAGGGAAGAAAGTTTAGGTGAGTCTTATTGTTTGCCTTTTGAGAAAGAGGGGATATCATTTAGAGATAGTTGTGCTTATGGCAATTCGTTTCAATTCCAAAGGAATAATGAAGGCTTGGAAAACATTAATGCTCTGGATGAACTAAGAAAATTAGCTGATGTTGTTAGACAGGAAGGAAAAGACATAGAAGAAAGAAGTAACCAATGATATGGACAATGAATATATTGCAATATAAAAAACAATATTTTGAGGTTGATAGTATGGAAAAGGTTGCCTTAATTTTAGCAGGTGGAAAAGGAAATCGTTTTTGGCCTAAAAGTTCTTCTGAAGTGCCTAAGCAGTTTTTAAAGGTAGTAGGGGAAAATACTCTCCTCCAAAATACAGTAAAGAGGATACAAACATTAATTCGTTCTGAAAATATTTATGTTATAACAGGAATTGAATACAAAGGTCTGGTTTTAGAACAAGTTCCGGAAGTATTACCGGAAAATATTATTATTGAGCCGCTAGGAAGGGATACAGCACCAGCTTTGGGTTATGCCATAGCTTGGTTAGAGGAAAGGTATAAGGATGCCATTTTATTTACGGTTCCTGCGGATCACTTCGTAGAAGGAAAGGAAGAATGGCGGAAAGCTGTTGATAAAGCTTGTCAAGTGGCTGAAAGTGAAGTCACGGTCTTAATTGGAATAAAGCCTACTCGACCCGAGACTGCTTATGGATATATTGTTACTGAATTGAAGAAGAAAAGCAATGTTCTTAAAGTAAATGAATTTGTGGAAAAACCTTCTTTAAATACAGCTACAGCTATGTTAGAGCAAGGGAATTGCTACTGGAATAGTGGGATGTTTATTTGGAAGCTTTCGGTTGTCAAAGAGATATTTAAAAAACATTTACCTTCTATGAAAAAAGAAATTGAATTACTGGTTAAAGAAATGAAAGAGAAGAATATTGCTCCTTATCAGAAGGATATTCCTGAAAATATTAAAGAAGCTTTTAGTCGAATAAAGGCAATTTCCATTGATTATGGTTTAATAGAAAGGTGCAAAAAGGTTTTTGTTATTCCCAGTTCATTTGTTTGGGATGACGTGGGTGGATGGCAAGCCTTAGAAAGATTTATAAAATGTGATGAAAAAGGTAACGTCAATATAGGGCAGGCTTTACTAGTGGATACAGAAAATTGTGTTGTAGATTGGAAGGAAGGGTCGGCTCTTATTGCGGGATTGCGAGATATGGTTATTGCCGGACGAGATGGGAAGATTCTTGTTGCATCGAAAAATAATTTATCAAATATAAAAAAGCAGCTTATGCAATTGAATATAGATGACAAGGAAAAGTATCAGAGTGAAGAAAAGCAGTCAATTAAAGTTGTACCTAAGCCTTGGGGAAAG
>JAQUGH010000164.1 GCA_028684195.1 Clostridia bacterium
GTGTAATGGTTCAACTAACTTTATCTTAACATCACACCAGCAACTGTTAGCTCCGTGTTATTACAGTAATTGGATAGGCTACTGCAAAAGAACAATACGGCCCCGGCTACTTCTTCTGCTTTACCCATCCTTTTCAAATTTGTTGAGTCAATCATGCTTGTCCTCTTATTATCCGGTAAGTGCTGAATCATTTCTGTTTCGATTAAACCAGGAGCCAGGGCATTAAAATAAATACCCTTATCGGAATACTCTCTGGAGAATAAGCGGGTCAGACCCAACACCGCACCTTTTGACGCAGTGTAGTTTGCTTGCGCCTCCCGACCTAAAAGCGCCGAGATGGAAGATATGTTTATTACTTTTCCATACTTTTCCTCACATACATCAGCATTTTCCAACAGATAGGGCAGAACCTCCTTCATACAAACATAAGTACCTAAAAAGTTGGTTTGAAACACGGTATTCCACTCATCCCACTGCATTTGTGCCAAAAAAGCGTCTTTGGTAACGCCGGCATTATTCACTAAAATATCTATCCTTCCGAATCTCTCCTTAATGCTTCTGAAGGTTTGAGCAATAAAAGCTTCATCGCTAATATCTCCCCTGTAAAAGGAGGTCTCGAAGCCATGTTCAGCAAGCTCTTCCTGAATTTTTTCAGCCACCGTACTTTGACTGTGGTATAACCCTGCCACCTTAGCACCTTCCGAACATAATTTTCGGATAACTGCCCTGCCTATTCCGCCGGTAGCACCTGTCACTATAGCAACTTTATCCTTTAATAACACTACGTCACCTCCTTAATTTCTAATACAAGCAGATTTGAAATGTATGACATCAATTTTATTTGTTATACTAACTGCTGCTTTAGGACATATATCAATACATGTTGCACACAGAATACACTCTGTTGAACAAATGCGTTTATTGGCATTTTTATAAGCAAGCAGCTTAATATTCATGGGACAGTTTTTTTCACACAAACCACAATCTATACATTTATCTTTATTAATTTCAACCTTCATAATAGCATACCTAGAAGTGATTTTCTGTAATACCGGGACGGGACAAATATACTTACAAAAAGCTCTGTTATCTTTAAAAATATAGCCCACGCCAATACCCACGACAAAGTATAAAATACTTCCCACCGCCAACCAGTATATTTCTGTGGTTTTATCCGCATATATTGTTCTGTTGCCTAGTATAAACCAGATATAAAGTACTGCTGCCAATGAAACAAAAAAATGTACATACCTCATTAATCCCAGAGAACGCACCCTTTTGTACCGAGGTACTTTCCAAGGAAGAAGATCAAGTACCATGGCTGTCCAACAAGCCCAGCTACACCAACCACGGTTAAACAAGAGAGGTCCTATTATCTTGGCAATAAAATAATGTAAAGTTGCCCCTTGAAAAACTCCCATTAACAAATAGATAAAAAATCCTTCCAGCTGCAGGTTCTCTCCTAAAATAAAACCTACATATATAAGCAAATAGGAGCCTACTAAAAGCTGAGCTATCCTGCGACCCCATGATCTATGTTTTTTTGGTAAAGCAGTATTTAAAAAGAGTCCACAAGCAAGTGCTGTTCCAATATACCCAAAATTATAAAGATAAAATATATAGCCTGTAACCAAATACCTCCAAAGGGCTATGGCATAAAATACAAAAGCAAACAACAACGAACTCATTATAGTCTTAAAAGATATATTCCACTTATCTTGTCCCACATTTAAGACTCCCCTCCACTTAGCTAGCTAACTGACAATTGAACTAACTATCTGCTAAGCCAACTGTCTTTTGGCAAGCTCTGAAAAAAGACCGTTTTTAGCCATTAATTCGTCATAAGTGCCTATTTCAATGATTTTCCCTTGATCAAGAACAACTATCTTTTCACAATTCATAATTGTGCTTAGTCTATGGGCAATAACTACTCGTGTAGCTTTAAGACTATCAAGGCTTTCCTTCACTATATCCTGAGTCTTGTTATCCAAGGCACTGGTAGCTTCATCAAAAAATATTATCTTAGGTTTATTTACTATTGCCCTGGCAATTAAAAGGCGCTGTCTCTGTCCCCCTGACAATGTCCCGCCCCCTTCACTTATTACCGTGTGCATGCCCATGGGCATTTCCTTAAGATCATCATAAAGTCCGGCTCTTTTGGAGGCTTCTATAGCATCTGACATAGTCAAGCCAGGATTGGAGCCGATAATATTAGAATAAACATCTCCTGCCATCAGCTTGCTATTTTGCAGAACAACTCCCAGTTGTTTGCGTACAGATCTGACATCTACATTATTTATATCCTGTTCATTATAGAAAACCTGCCCTGTTTCAGGCTTTTCAAAACCCAATAGTACTCGAAAAAGAGTTGATTTTCCGCTTCCCGATGGACCTACCAGACCAACATATTCTCCTGCCTTAATATCAAGGGAGACATCTTTTAAGATAAGAGGCCCGTCTTCCTTATATCTGAAGGAAACATGATTTATCTCAATATCACCGGTGAGAATACCCGGAGCTCCCTTGGCTTCGTCATGCTCCGGAAGGCTTTCCAAAATTGGTTTAGACCTTTGATAAAGAGGTATTACATTATTTGTCGCCAATAATGCTTCCGACATAGCGATCATCGCAGTATAAAAAGCTATAAAAGCTGCATTAAAAGCAATGAATTTTCCCGGATCGAGATTAATTTCTTCAAAGTGCTGAAGAACGAAAAAAATTATCATTGCACTTATGATTGGAAACATCGAGTTAAACGCTGTCAATAAATTGGCGAGTTTTTCCTTTTTCATATATATCTTGGCGCTTTCGCCAAATTCACTTGCCCAAAGGTAAAAAGCTCTTTTTTCCGCTCCGGCTACCCGGAACTTATTAACGCCGTTTATCAGCTCTAATATCAGTCCTGTAATCTTATCCATAGTTTCCACCATTTTGCGTTCTAGGGGTATTTGTATTAACCCCAGAGCTAAGGTCAATAGCAGAGCAAACATTACTAAGGTTACGGCAACAAGAGCCAGCTTCCAACTATAATAAAACAATAGCAGAAATTGAAAAATAGAAAAAATACTTGATATTAAGGTCGTTACCGTCACCCCGGAAAGAGTCTGCCTTATCTGACTAATACCCATAGCTCTCATGGCAAGCTCCCCGGATGTGTAGTTCTTAAAAAAGGGTACAGGCAAGCCTATCAGTCTATCCCAGACAGCTGCCTGAACAGAGCTCTCTATCTTTCCTTCTAAGCGGAGCATAGCTAAGGAACGAGTCAACTGGAAAAGCATTACAGCCAAGGCACTGGCCACCAGAAAAAAACCTACCTGCAGCAGTTGACCCCGTTCACCGGCAGGAATAATACTATCAAAGACAATTCCCGTTGCTATAGGAATAAGCATTCCTAATAAGCCACCTAAAATTCCCATTATAATTATCATGGCTAAATCACGTTTCCAGCAGCTTTCCAGACCAAAAATAAGTAAATCCTTGGCATTTAACTTTCTATTTGGAAAAGGTTTATAAAATGAAACGGCAAAAGGTTTGATTTTATCAGCAAGTTGCTTATTTATTAAGTTTTTAGCTTTATCAGAGGGATCATATAGATCATATTTAGCTGGAGAAATTGGAATTAAAGCAACTGGTCTTTCATCATCTTTCATATAGGCCAGAAGAGGACCATTATCCTCATTCCACCATTCTCCCCTTAGGACTACCTGACGCATCTTAATCTGCGATACTGTAGCTATATCACCTAAAGGGTCTCTGCTTGGTATTCCTGACATTGATTTTGCCGGTTCTTTTATTTTAATTTTTGCTGCCTTACCAACTATTCCACAAGCTGACAGGAGCGGATCATCAGTTATTACATCAGGTATAATTTCCTTGCTTTTCATATTAACAGCAGCAAGTTTTTTGAGCGCATTTTCCATGAACTCAAGATCACTTAAATGCTGTTTTTCATACTGCCTTTTTTCTGCTTCAAGTTGTGCAAAGGTTCTTGCTACAGCTTTACTAATAACTATACTTTCAAATTTTTCTAGACTTTGCGATTTGCCATCAAAATCCACCCTTACAGAAATAGGCTCGGTATTATCAATCCCTAAAGCTACTTCCGGAAGCCCAGGCTCTTTAATACCCTTCCATAAATCCACAACCCATTTATTAATCTTTTCAAGAAGTACCTGTCTATGGTCAGCATCATTAATTAGAGCATATGGCTTCCATCTTTCAAGCTCAATTACGCTAGTTCCTAACCAGCCCGATATAAGTAAACCATAGCTAGCTTCTGTAGTATATCCCTTGGGGTCGACAAAGAATACGGCACAAACGGCCTTGGTGTTGCTTTCACCTAGCATCAACATTCCGTATTTATTGGCCACTTCCATC
>JAQUGH010000165.1 GCA_028684195.1 Clostridia bacterium
AAAGAAGAAGGAAGAAAGCAAAGCCTATAGTGAACTGAAATCTATTAACAAAACGCTTAATAGCACCTCAAAAGAATTGAGAAATACGGAAAGTAATTTATATACAGCAGAAGAAGAGCTTGCGTATCTTAAAAAGGAACTGGAAGAGCATGGTACTCAACTTGATTACGACACACAAGTATTAGAGGAAAGGCTTGTATCAATGTATGAGCAAGGTGATGTTCATTTTCTAGAGGTATTACTTGATTCAACCAGTATTACTGATTTTCTTACTCGTTGGGATTTGATGAGTCGAATAACTGAAAGTAATATAGAGCTTATCAAAACAACCAAGGAAAATATTAGTATTGTTGATGGGAAAAAGCAGCAAACGCTTAAAAAGCAACAAATATTAGCAGCGCTTAAAGAAGATCAAAATGATAAAAAGAGAAAATTAGCTATTGCTAGCTCCCGTCAAGAAGGTTTGTACAAAACAATTAAATCCGACAAAGTCCAAGCTGAAAAAGCAGTAAAAGACCTAGAACAACAATCTCTTAATATAGCTGCTGAAATCAGAAGACAAACTGGAGATACCTCCTATTTGGGAAGTGGCAAATTAGCTTGGCCTACTCCAGGGTTTAAAAGAATCACATCAGAATTTGGTTGGCGTATTCATCCTATTACTAAAAAGAGAAGTATGCATACAGGAACTGACATCGCCGCTAACTATGGTACTAATATTGTAGCTGCAGAAAGTGGTACTGTCATGGAAGTTGCTTGGCGCGGTGGATATGGTCGCATTGTAATGGTAGACCATGGTGGTGGTATTGTTACCTTATATGCACACACCTCTAAAAGTCTTGTTAAACCTGGACAGGTCGTTAAAAAGGGGCAAGCAATTGCCAAAATTGGTACTACAGGATGGAGTACAGGACCTCATCTTCATTTTGAAGTCAGAGAAAATGGTAATCCTGTTAATCCTATGACATATCTTAAGTAAAAGGCTAATGATGGAGGACTTTTATGCAAAAGCAAGCAAAGCAACTGGTACTTGCTGGAATATTAATAGCTATAGGACTAACGCTTCCTATCGTTTTTCACTCCTTTAACGTGGGTCCAATATTTTTGCCCATGCACTTACCAATATTATTAGGTGGCTTTATTCTTTCACCGTTTTTCGCCCTCTTAGTAGGAGCCATCACTCCACTAATGAGTAGCTTTATTACTGGTATGCCCATCATTTTCCCCACAGCAATAAAGATGACCTTTGAGCTTGCTACATATGGTTATCTTATCTCGTACCTATATCACAAACGTCACGCACCCCTTTTCCTCAGCCTTATTGGAGGTATGTTAGGAGGAAGAATAATCGCAGGTCTTGTAAATTATGTGCTATTATCCAATTTTCTTAACAAGGTATTTAGCCTCAAAGTTTTCCTTACAGCCTCTTTTGTAACTTCTCTTCCTGGGATAATTATACAACTACTTTTAATACCAGTTTTAGTTAAAATTATAGAACATAAATCTACTGCCATCTGAATGTACTGTAGTTATAAATTGTATTATACAACATCAAAACTCCCACTTATAGAAGCGGGAGTTTTGATGTTCCTCTTTAGCTAAACAAGTTTACTAAAAACACTTTCTTTCTTGAAATTTCTTTTTTTCAGGCATACGATTTTCACTGCTTTTCGAATTTTCCTTCCAAACTGCTGTAAGTATTCTTGTCTTTAGCCTCTCTTTATTAACCATATTCTGGTTTTGTTCCTCCAATGCTTTTAAAGAAATACTTGTTCTATATTTCGCACTTACTTTAAGGTTTTGTTTAATCTCAATACCTGATTTCAACGTTTTTATATACTCTTCTAATAATTCTTGCATACTATTAATATTTAAAAATTTTTCCTGCAAATTTTTTAACTGTTTTTCATTCTCTTTATGACGCTCGCTATACCCTTGACCACCCTCTAGCATTTGTATAAATCCTTTTTGTTTCTTAATCTCTTCTTTTTGTAAGAGATTCTCTTCCATTTTCTCTAGTAACTCAACTGCTCGCTTTTTATCCATTTTGAATTGTCTCCTTATCTATTTCCATCCCCCGAAATAAACCAACCGTGTTTAGCTATCAAATATCTATCTCATTACATTGTCCCGTAATTGTCCCGTAATTCTTAAAAATCCCTTTTCTTATAGACACTCAACGAAATCAAATAAGAAATAAACATTATTACTAGCATAATAAACATAACTATAACAGCAATTTGCCATAGAGATATGGTTTGTAAGATATCCGTTAACTGAATAATTATTTCTTTTTCGCTATTCTCCTTAATATAATTTACCAAATAAGTAGGTACAAAGAAAAAGATTAAAAACATAATCATATTGAAAACCCTTGCTCTAATATACCCAAATTTATAATAAAACGGCAAATAGATAGATGATACTATTAGTAAACTCGCTACAACTCCCATAACATCAGACATAGTAATATAATTTTGGGGATAAGGTAAGCCAATACTTTTCATTATAGCCCCCAAAGCTCCCATTACAGCTAAAGAAAAAAACATAAAAACAAAGATTGATATATACCTTGACCTGACAACATCCTTCCGTCTAAGAGGAAAACTATTTAATATCATCTCCCCATTTCCTTTTCCTTCATACGCACAGGCTCCCATAATAAAAAGATACGAACTCATCATAGCACCCATAATATAAGCAGCATCAGCAGAATCAGGACTATTAAAAGCTATCAAAATAAATACACTATAGCCAATAACAAACCAAATCATTTTCTTTTGAATTAAAATATCTTTTAAAATTAAACTATACATTTCCCTTTCCCTCCCTCACAAGATATAACATTATATCCTCCATAGTCGGTCGCTCCACTACGAGATTCTTATAGCGAGTGCGAATACTATCAACATCAGAAATCAAAGCCTCAAAACCAAATTTCCCTTCATGTAATCCTATCAGTTCTTGACGCAAGTCATCATTTATATCGTCTTTTCCACCTTTAACTACACCGTACTTCTCCATAACCTCTTCCTTAGAAGAGGTTAAAACTATACTTCCATTATTAATAAATGTAACATAATCCGCAATTTTATCTAAATCAGATGTAATATGAGAAGAAAATAAGACACCTTTGCTCTCATCCATAAAATCTTGAATTATATCCAAAAACTCCTGACGAAAAACAGGATCCAAACCCGAGGTTGGTTCATCCATTATTAATAATTCGGCGTGATGAGATAATGCTAAAGCTAAAGATAACTTCATTTTCATTCCTTTTGAAAAATCTTTAACCTTTTTCTTCACAGGCAAATTAAATGTTTTGATATATTCTTCAAAAGCCTTATTATCCCATCTTGAATATAATGGAGCTACAAATCTTTTAACATCTCTGATATTTAATTCATCATAGAACTCACTATTATCATAAACAAATCCTATTCTGTCTTTAATGCTTTTCTCATATCGAACATTATCTTGACCAAAAATTTTTATTTCACCACCATCTTTTTTTAGTAAATTCATCAGTAGTTTAATCGTTGTCGTTTTTCCTGCCCCATTAGGCCCAATAAAGCCCATAATATACCCATTTTTCAAGTTGAAGCTTATGTCCTGTAAAGAAAACCCCTCATATTTCTTTTTCAATCCTTTTACTTCAATGATATTTTCCATTGCTTAAACCTCCTCCAACAATACATCTAACATCTCTTGCAATTCTTTGCGAGTGATTTTTAAAAGTCTAGCTTCCTGAATAACGTCCGCCAATTTTCCCTCTAATATATTACGACGTTTTTCTCGCAATAATTCTTTATTTTGCCTCGCTACAAAAGAGCCCTTACCTCTTACAGTTTCAATCATCCCTTCCCTTTCCAGCTCTTCATAAGCATGTTTTGTAGTAATAACACTTATTTGAAGTTCACGAGCTAAGCTTCTAATAGAAGGTAATGCTTCCCCTTCATAAAGATCGCCTGTCAATATTTGTTTCCTAATCTGATGGACAATCTGTACATAAATAGCTTCAACTGATGCATTAGAAATAATAATGTTCATAAAATACCCCCGATGTTTGTACATACAGCCACTACTGTTATTTGTGTTTATACTGTATATATGTTACATATACAGTATAAACACAAATAACCCTTATGTCAAGATGTGAAAAAATCGCAAAAATTATATTGTGTCTGTACACCTGAACTTACATTTTTTCATCTAGCTACGCCAGGAAGCGGTTCTCTTTTTTGTTGCACGCTACTAATGATTTTTTTTACTTCTTTCTCATCTTTTCTCGCTTGTTCTTCTTTTTCATGCTTTTTTCTCCTTAACGCCAACTCTGTGCATTTCCACGTTTTTTTACCACCTTTTT
>JAQUGH010000034.1 GCA_028684195.1 Clostridia bacterium
GGTTCTTCTGGTTCTTCTGCTTCTTCTAGTTCTTCTTGTTCTTCTGCTTCTTCTGCTTCTTCTGCTTCTTCTGCTTCTTCTGCTTCTTCTGCTTCTTCTTGTTCTTCTACTTCTTCTTGTTCTTCTGGTTCTTCTGCTTCTTCTGCTTCCTTAGTATTAAATTTTTCTTCTTTTATCGTTTCAATTTCTTTTCTATCTTCAAAATCTACTTCTATATCTTCTTTTTCATCTAACTGTTCTTCATTTTCTGCATCAATGATTCCTTTTATGATTTCTTCTATAGTTAACTCATTGCTCGCATCTCCAATAATTTGCTTTATCAATTCATCAATGCTCTCTTCTTCCTGCTCTTCCTGCTCTTCCTGCTCTTCCTGCTCTTCTTGTTGTTCTTGTTGTTCTTGTTGTTCTTGTTGTTCTTGTTGTTCTTGTTCTTCTTCTAAAATTAATTTATCCTTAAGCTTATCTGAATTCGGCTCTTTTTTCTCTTTATACTTCTCTTGTTCTTTTGCATGATATTTATCTACTTCGTCAAATTCCTCTTTGTTAATTTCATCATCAATTTCTTCATCATCAATTTCTTCATCATCAATTTCTTCGTCGTTCTCTATTCCTAAAATTTCCCCGATGTATCTATCTGCCTTTTTAGCTGAAGGAACGTATATACACTCTTCTATATTTACGCCCTCTATGTTAATTATTTTCCCATGCGTTTCAATATACATCTCACCATTTTCTTTTTCTATAAAATTACTTACTTTTACATTTCGTTTTTCAAAATATTCCTTAATATCAATAAAGGTTTGTTTTATGCTTTCTTTTACTTTTGATGTTGATGTTGTGTAGAACTTACCACCAACTTTAGTAACATTCTCTATTTCCACAGGTTGTTTATATATTAGTAATTTACCCCGTCTAAATTCGATAGCATTAGATGGAATATTAAAATTACTTTCCAAGTACCTTCTAACTAGTCTGCTAGTATCCTCAATTTCATATTTTTCCGGTCCCATAGCATTTTTAAGTGCCTGTTCAATGTTTTGTGCAGATGCAGTGAAAAAATTGCCATCAATTTTTACCATTTCCTTAATGTTAAGCAACTTCCCATTTGCAACGATATGTATTTTCCCGCTTTCCTTATTTTTTACATATTTTGTTTTAATATAAAGTCTTTCTAGATACTCTTCTACATTCTCAAAGGATTGAATTATGCCATCTTTTATGTTTGTAGTTGTTCTTGTATAGAGTTCATTATCTATATACGCAGCTTCCTTAATATATACGGACTGTTGATATACCACTAGACGTCCATCAGCAAACTCTTCAATCTCTCTTGACGGAACATTTAAAGTTTCTCTAAGATATTGTCTTACTGGCTTAAGTACTTTTTTCACAGCACTATTTATATCATTACTACAAGCATATGGTATCCCAAATTTATTCTTAATTCCGCTTATATTTATAGGAATTTCATAAACTGTCACCATATTTTTTGACACTTCTACCCTACTGATTTCTAATTCTTTTTTCAAATAGCGTGTTACCATTATTTTACGATACTTGTTATTTATATCTGTAGATACACTATTCTTAAACACTTTTTTCCTCCACCCTTAATTATTATTTCTTACCCCATTATATAATGTCATTCGTTATGTAACAAGATAATTTTATAATTTTATAATTAATTTAAAGCATTAATTATCTAATACATTCTGTATTTGCCACAATATATCTGATGATTAAGGGCACTGACGATGTCCATACCTATGTCTAATAAACAGCGAAACCACACCAAGCACAATTATAATTAAACTAACCATTTGGGCTACACGAATGTAGGGTGTCAACATTAAACTATCAGTTCTAAATCCTTCTATGAAAAAGCGTCCCACTGAATATAAAACAGCATAGGAAATAAAAATATCACCTTGTTTCAAATTTCGTCTTCTCCGAAGCCAAAGTAAAAATAGAAGTACCCCTAGATCCCACAAGGATTCATAAAGAAAAGTTGGATGTCGATATGCACCATCAATATACATCGCCCAAGGAAGTTGAGAAGGATCTACTTCGTAGCCATAAGCTTCCTGATTAAAAAAATTTCCCCAACGCCCAATAGCCTGCCCTAGTATAATACTAGGAGCAACAATATCAGCACTAAGCCAGAAATTAATTTTATATCTTTTAAGGAGAAAATAGGCCACTGAAAATGCCCCAATAAGAGCACCATGAATAGCAAGTCCCCCATGCCAAACAGCAGGAATTTCTGAATAATGTTGACTATAGTAGCTCCAATTAAATATTACATAATACAGCCTAGCTCCAATAATAGCTGCCGGAAGAGCGAAAATGATAATATTTAAAAATTGATCTGTATTTATTCCCTGCTTTTGAGCCTCCTTTGTAGCTAAAAATGTTCCAATAAATATTGCAGAAGCAATCAATATGCCATACCAATAAACAGTAAAAGGTCCTACTCTAAAAGCAATCGGATCAAAGATATAGTTCACAATAAGAATCCTCCATACACTGCTAGCTTAGCCCTTATCTCAAGTAGCTAACAACTTATTAATACCCTTATAAAATGAAACCCATTCCTATATCTATAGGGAGTATACCTTGTCACCTTCTAAAACTTTAATTCCTGCCTTTCTTATCACATGAATAGCTTCTTGCGGATTTTCAACACAAATAATAACCAATGCTTGTTCTGCTGTAGTACCCAAAAATGCATACATATACTCAACGTTAATCTCTGCTTCATCCAATCTTTCAAGGGTTCCTGCTAAACCCCCTGGTGAATCTGAAACTTCCATAGCTAAAACATCAGTAACGCTAACAGCAAATTTATTTTCCTTTAATACCTCATATGCCTTTTCCGGTTCATTCACAATAAGACGTAACACCCCAAAATCAGTAGTATCTGCTAAAGACAAAGCCCTAATATTAATTTTATTATCCCCTAAAACATGACAAACACGAGCTAAACGACCTTCTTTGTTTTCTAAGAAAAGAGAAATCTGTTTTATCATACTTAAATACCCCCTATATTTTTCTCCTATCTATTACTCGTTGCGCCTTTCCTTCACTACGTGGAAGAGAATGAGGCTCCACTAACTTTATTTTTGCCGAAATCCCCAACGTGGAATCTATACGACTACGAATTTTTCTCTCTAAATCTTCTAATCCCTTTATTTTATCGGAAAACATACTGGAAGAAAGTTCAACCTGAATTTCCAAACTATCCAAGTTACCTATTCTATCAACAATCAATAAATAATGAGGCTCTATTTCTCCTATTTCTAAAAGTACAGCTTCAACCTGAGTCGGAAACACATTAACTCCTCTGATAACCATCATATCATCCGTTCTACCCATAACCTTACTCATTCTTACATGTGTTCTACCGCAAGAACAAGGTTCTTCCGTCATAATAGATATATCTCTGGTACGATAACGAATCACAGGAAAACCTTCTTTGGTCAATGTAGTAAATACAAGCTCCCCTTTTTCTCCAAATGGTAAACTTTCTCCTGTAACAGGATCTATGATTTCAGGTAGAAAATGATCTTCAAATATATGCAATCCCTTTTTTCCCTGACATTCACTTGCCACTCCTGGTCCAATAACCTCAGAAAGACCATATATATCAATCGCACTGATCTGTAAACGTTTTTCAATTTCCTGACGCATTCTTTCAGACCAAGGTTCTGCCCCAAAAATGCCATATTTTAATTTTAACTTATCTCTATCCCAATCCATCTTTTCCAATGTCTCAGCAAGATATAGAGCATAAGAAGGCGTACAGGCTAAGACATTAGTTCCAAAATCTTTCATAAGCATCAATTGTCGTTTAGTATTTCCCGCAGACATAGGAATAACAGAAGCGCCTACTCTTTCAGCTCCATAATGAATACCCAATCCTCCTGTAAAAAGTCCATACCCATATGCAATTTGAATAACAGAATTCTTTGTAGTTCCGCCACAAGTTAAAGTCCTAGCTAATACCTCAGCCCAAGTATTAATATCTTCACGAGTATACCCTACCACTGTTGGTTTACCTGTCGTGCCTGAAGATGCATGAACTCTAACTATTTCTGACATAGGAACAGTGAACATTCCAAAAGGATAATTATCCCTCAAATCCTGTTTTGTCGTAAAAGGAAGTTTTCTTAAATCATCCAAACTTTTTATATCTGCTGGTTCAACACCTAATTCTTGAAACTTTTTTCGATAAAAGGGTACATTAAAGAAAACTCTTTCAACAATTTTTTTCAATCTCATCAGTTGTAATTCTTTTAACTCCTCACGATTCATACATTCAAAATGTTCGTTCCAATACATATCTACACCCTCTTTCAAGTATGGGTTTAAGTATATGATATTTAACCAATTCTTTCAAGACTTTAATGTTTTCCCTTAGATAAAGTAAATATCTAATTACCACTTTAAATAATTAGGAGTATACTTACTGTAAATATATATTAATTTTTGGAGGATACAATGAAAAAGATTATACCTTATCTTGGTATTGCCTTAGGTTCCTTTATATTCGGTTTCGGTTTAAACTATTTTATCGTCGCCAATGGTCTTGGCGAAGGTGGATTTACGGGAATTTCCCTTGTTATCCACTATCTTACTGGATACTCTATCGGTTTAATAATGTTAATACTAAATTTACCGTTACTCTTCATTGGTTGGAAAAGATGGGGGAAAACCTTCGTCTTTAAAACCCTTCTTGGCGTACTGGCTGTTTCTCTCGCGGTAGATCTTACCCAAGGTATGAGTATGAAGAACAATGACCTTCTTTTAGGTGCGCTCTACGGCGGTGTTTTCTCAGGTGTTGGCATTGGTCTGGTACTTCGTTCAGGAGCAACCACAGGTGGCGTTGACATAATTGCCCGCCTTATTCATGAAAAAACAGGAATAAGCATGGGAAATGTTTTTTTCTCTTTTGATTTTTTTGTACTTACTACAATTGCCTTTTTATTTGGTTCAGACAAAGCTTTGTATACGTTAGTAACTGTTTATGTTTTTAGTAAAATTGTAGACCGTATAGTCGAAGGTCCTGATGATACTAGGGCTGTCATCATTATTACAGAAATAAGTCAAGTCATAACAAGTTCAATTATTAAAGAAATTGACAGAGGAGCTACAATTTTAAAAGGTTATGGTGCTTATACCGGTCAAAATAAAGATATTCTCTATGTAGTTATGAGTAAACATGAATTACTACGGTTAAAAAAACAGATTCGAAATATTGACCCCTTAGCCTTTATCATCGTTAGTAATGTTCATGAGGTTTTAGGAGAAGGATTCCTTCCAAAAAAGTAAACACTTTATACTACTGCAGTCGTTATATTAATCATCTAGCGTCTCTTTTTCTAACCTAGCTCCCATTTCAAGTAATTTTCCCTGCACCCATTGTATTTGCTCACCATTAAATTCAGCAGGTTGTTCATTGAATAGAACAGCTCTTGCAGCTGCTACACCCGCCGCATCTCCTAATACAGATAAATTGGGTAATACTCTAATCTCCGCCCAAGCAAAAGATGAACAGCTCACAGCATATCCTGATATCAAAAGATTTTTAACTTCATCCACCTTTAACATCAAATAAGGCAAATATACCGGATTTGTTTGTTGACCTCCTGTTTCTTTCCAATCTGGTCTTAAATAACCTGTAACTGGCCAAACATAATGACCGTTTTGAATAATGTCTTCATACATATAAGCATTAATATCCATCATATAATAACCCAATCCTACTCGTTCTAAATAATTTTCTTTATCTAAGCCACTCAAAGAATTAGCTCCTGCCTCTTTAACTTCACCTGTCGTTAATGCAAACTTCGCTTTTCCCTCATTATCAAATGCAGCAATATCTTCACCTATATCCTCATCTGATTTAACATGAGCGGTTTCTCTAATATACATAATTTCGCCCACTTTAGGTTTATTTTTTTCATCTAAAACAAGCTCAACTTCACCAAAACCGTACATCTGATTATTATCTATTACTTTAAACCGTCGAAGTGCTCTCAAAAAATCAGGATTTTCCAACAATTCTTTGGCATCCACCCACGCTTGATCAACGGTTTTCTGTCCAGCTCTCATTTCAGGGAACATTTTTGTGTTTCTATCTCTTTCATGAGCTCTACCATCCACATTAAAAACCAAAAGCATGTTAACCCACCACTGATCACTTCCAGCCCCATCCTGAGCAGCATTGATTGGCTTAATTGCATAACCTTGAGACCCATATAACTTATTGAAACCATTTACTACAGGATCTTCTTGCCACGTTTCCTTTCCACCAACTAAAGCCCAACTTCCCTTAACGTCCTGCACAAAATTCAAATCTCCTATTTGACTTGCTTCTTTCGGCTTTTTTATACCCTTTACCTTGAACATTAATGTTGCTGCCTGCTGTCGTGCCCACTTTCCATTTGTCTCTTCTTCAGGCAAATACCGAGAAGGCCAATCTTGTCTCCCCACAGATAATGAAACATTTGAAAACCTTGTTAACCTGCCATCATCAGAAGCATCAATAAATACAACTCCACTTATTCTTTCCCGTCCCTTTAGCCAAGTTATATATCCTTTTTCATCCCTTCCGACAGGCACTAGATTAAGATTTTTAATCATTTTCCCTTTCTTACTAACTTTCTTGATATCATAGCCATAAAGAATTGTAATATTAGGGTAATTTCCTAACTCATTTTTTATTGTTTCCGACATTTGCTTGGTATTATAAAACTGTCCTAATTCTTGAAACCAACGTTCAAAAGAACCAGCTGTGACCAATTGTTTCTGCCAATAACGAATGTCAGCAAAATTCTGCCCACCAACAGTTCCTAATCCGCCTAACTCTTCTCCTGATTCTGGTACTATGAGCAATACTTTCTTTTGAGATGTTGCCCAAGCAGCACTATGGGCAGCTGCACATCCGGCAAATCCCCCGCCATATATGACAATATC
This sequence comes from Clostridia bacterium, assembly GCA_028684195.1. Lineage (GTDB taxonomy): Bacteria > Bacillota > Peptococcia > DRI-13 > DTU073 > JAQUGH01. The sequence continues at coordinate 6,979 of JAQUGH010000034.1, forward strand.
GTAAGGAATAGTTGTCATATCTTGATAAACAGGCACTATTAAAATAACAACTAATAGAAAAACAACAAAAATAAATCTACGCATGTTTTCTCCTTTATAAACTACCCTTTTGTATTTTAATACATAAGTAATGATATCAAACTTTTGCCCACAATTAAACAATATGATAATTCTATGCAAATATGATTTCAATATAAAAATTAACTTTAATCATCCACTTCTGCTCATCTTTTGAGTTAAACAACCATACACTTAGTTTGACCTCAAACATTCGATTTATCCTTTTTCAAACAAGCTTTATGATTATATGTTATTGCCGAGTTATAAATTTTCAAAAGAGCTTACGACATTATTAACAGTCATAAGCTCTTTTATTAAAAGGCTCAATTAATTCTACTAAAATATTGCTTTTATCCAATTCCTTAAGTTAACTTTCTGCGTTTAGCACCGTCTTCATCCTTATTAACAATTTCAGACAAAGATATCGCAAGACCTGCCAAGTTCTGTATCTCTGAAGGAATAATAATCTTAGTAGCTTTTCCATCAGCAACCTTAGCAAGAGCTTCCAAACTTTTAATGGAAATAACACTATTATCAGGAGCTGCTTCTTTAATCATTTTCAATCCATCAGCAGTGGCTTGCTGAATTTTAAGAATTGATTCAGATTCCCCTTCAGCTTCCCTGATAGTTGACTCTTTTTTTGCCTCTGCATGAAGAATAGCTGACCGTTTTTCAGCTTCTGCATTTAAAATAGCTGATTCTTTTCTACCTTCTGCAACAAGAATAGCTGCTCTTTTCTCCCCTTCTGCTCTGATTATTGATTCTCTTCTCTCTCTTTCTGCCTTCATCTGTTTTTCCATAGCATCCTGGATTTCGGCAGGTGGCATAATGTTTTTAACTTCTAAACGTTTTATTTTAATTCCCCAAAGCTCTGTTGCTGAATCTAGCACAGTTGTCATTTTTATATTTATTACGTCCCTAGAAGTTAACGTTTCATCTAATTCTAAATCCCCAATAATGTTTCTCAATGTAGTTATTGTAAGATTTTCTATAGCTAAAAATGGATCCGCAACACCATATGTATAATCTTTAGGATCAGTAATATGATAGTACAGAACCGTGTCAATCTGTATGGTAACGTTATCTTTTGTTATAACCGGATATGGTGGAAAATCTATAACCTGCTCTTTTAGAGGTACTCTTCCCGCTACCCTATCCATTAAAGGAATTTTGATATGAACCCCTACATTCCAAGTATCCAAATACGCCCCCAAACGTTCAATAACGTATGCCTCAGCTTGAGGAACTATTGTGATGTTTAAAACTATTAAACCAATCCCCAATATAATTACAGCAATAAAACCTACCATTTTTTCTCCTCCTTTTTTAATCAATGTCAACCTTTTTTTAATATTACTATCTACTATCCATCCCGTCTTTGAACAATGAGCTTAACCCCTTCAATATTCATAATTATAACATTTTCATCCACCTGTATCTCCATATTATCAAGTGCTTTTGCCGCCCAAATCTGTCCATTAACATCCACCTGACCAGGTTTGAAAGGCTCAATGCGTTTAACAACACATCCCACCTCCCCAATCAAGGCATAAATATTTGTTTTAGTCGCTCCAATTTTTAAATATTTTCTAGCAATAGGTCCCGTAAAGCATAGTAACACTATAGATAATCCAAAAAACACAAACAATTGTACTGCCCAAGAAAAGCCCATCCATGCAAATAAAAATGATACTAAAGCACCAATAGCAAACCAAATAGTAGTAAGCCCTAACGTCAATGCTTCAATTACAACAAATACGATAATTAACAATACCCATAGCCAAGGATATAATATTTCAAAATTAAAAATTATACTCCCTCCCTTCTGCTACTCTACTCATAATAATAACACACTACAATTGTATTTTATAATAAAATTTTAAGAACATATATAGTTTTTTTAAATTTTTAATAAATATTTTTATTAAAATATAACTAATTGACTTCAATCACCAACATTATTGCCATTTTTTAAATGATTCTATATCACAGCATCGCTTTTACTAATGTAATTTCTTTAGCATACCCCACATTATCATTAGGTGTTTCCAAAATTAAAGGTATCTCCCTCATATCACTATCAGTAACAATATTTTTTATTGTTGCTAACCCAATATGCCCCTCCCCTAATTTAGCATGCCGATCTCTTCTCGCTCCTCTGGGAAAAAGAGAATCATTTAAATGAAAAGCCTTCAACCTTTCCCACCCTATCTTTTCATCAAATCCTTTCTTTATTAACCCAAAATTCGAAAGATCATATCCTGCCCCTGTCATATGACAACTATCCAAACATATGCCAAGCTGCGAATGATATTCACAGCCTTCAATTATCTTAGCAAGCTGTTCAAAGGTATATCCAAGTTCAGTCCCCTCTCCGGCCATCTGTTCAAGGAGAATTTCCGTACCATCTGGAATTAGAGAAAGTACCTCTTGTAAACCCTGTATAACTAAAGATAAGCCCTTTTCTTCACCTTGTTCCCCACAAGTTCCCACATGAAGAACAAGATAAGAAATACCCATAGCTTTTATTCTAAAAACATCATCTTTAAGAGTTGCAATCGTAAATTCTCGAATATTTACTTTAGCAGACGCTAAATTATAGGTATATGGAGCATGTGCCACAATTTTTCCAAAAGAATTGGCTCTCATATAATCATGAGCCTTTTCAATATCGTCCTGATTCAATTCTTTAGCTTTCCCCCCTCGAGGATTTCTTGTAAAAAACTGAAATGTATTAGCCCCTATTCCTTTGGCGGTCACTGCTGCCTTATATAAACCTTTTGCTATAGATACATGAGCTCCTATTATCATATCAAATTGCCTCATTTCTTTCTTAAATCTTTCACTTATATGCTAGTATTTACCATATTAAAATAGTTTCTAGCTACATTTCCAAAAACTTACCCAATATATTTCTTTTTACTTTAATCGCTCCCTGTGGACAAAGTTCTTGACAACAAAAGCAACGAATACACGCATCTAAATCTACAACAGGTACCCCTTTATCCCAGCTTAAGGCTTTAGGTGGGCAATTAGCAATACATTCTCCACATCCTATACATTTATCTTTCTTGAAAATAGGTTTGGGTCTAAGAATACGACTAATATATTCTGGAATAGGGAAATTTACTTTTTCTTTTATCTGAGGAGTTTTGAAGGGCTTAAGTTTCCAACCGTTTAAACTCTCACCCCTTATTTCTAAGTCATTAATGTTTGTCATAAGTCCTCTTTTTTGTGCTTGTGTAATTGTGGGAACAGATTCAGGTCTAATTCCTACTAAAGATGTAGCCACAACATCAAGTGCAAAAGGATCATCGCTAATTAGAAGAGCTCCTACCTGACGGGAAATCCCATTTGAAGGACCTGCGCCTTCCATTCCTACAATAGCATCCATTATATGGAGAGATGGTTTTACGCATAATGCCAAATCAATCAACATATCTGCAAAATTGGTAACCTCAGGCATTTTTAGGTGATAATCTGCTTTTTTTAAACCGGGGATTGTTCCAAAAAGATTTTTCACAGCCCCTGTATATTTCATCATCATATGTGTTTTTAATTTAGGCAAAGAAACTACTTTGTCCGCTTTTACTACAGGGGTTATTATCGGAAATGACCTTACTACCTTTCCAGAAGAAAATGTTACAACCGTCTCCGTAACATCATAATTTAATTCAGCCCCCGTCCTTTCAGCAACATCTTCTATTCCACAAACACGATAAATATTTTTTAAACGAGAAGGTAAATAAGGTCCTCCGGGACTATCCCCAATAATTACTTTTAATTGCCTGTCTTGAAAAAATCTCACCACTGCTTCCACAATAGCAGGATGTGTCGTTACAGCTTCTTGTGGTTTTTTCTTAAGAAGTAGATTAAGTTTTAAAAATACACTTTCACCTGCCGTGAAACCCTCTAGCCATTCAGGATTATCCCTAAATGTTTCTTCTAACGCTTCCTTTATTTTAATAACATCATATTCAGTACATGACATCAAAGCAACCTTTCTTTTCATCAAATACTTTTCTCCCTCCAAACAAAAATACTCATAACTATTATAACAATCATAACTACCAAAAAACTTATTTCAGATGCTTATCATGTATCATAACATTTTTCAGACAATATTCATAATTATAAGCTATTATACACACAAAGTACAACTATCCTTCAGTAACTTTTTATCCCCCACTAAAGGTAGTCGTACTTTGTTACTTTATTTATAAACGTATCAACTATCGTCTTTGCTTTCAGTAGCACCAATCATTTTTGGTGGAAATTCATATATTTTACAATCTTCTTTTGTTTCATATGCTAATTCTTGTTTCTGAACGGTTTGTTCAAAAACATCCCCACTAACTAAATTTATTATCCTCGTTATTTCATTAATCCCATCTATTTCATTTTCAACTATAAATTCTCCAGCAGGAGAACACAAATCGGTAAGATTATTCAATAATGCTCGGAGCATTTCTGTTGATAAAGTAATATGCACATGAGCCATAATTATTTCCTCCATTAATAATGATCATAATTTATTATAGAAAAGAAAAGATTAATTGCTACACCATTTACAAGCAAATTAAGTTTTATAATTCTAAAAGAAATTATCATAAGAAATTATGAACCCCCTAATATTTACAAACATAAACTATTCATAAAGAATATAAGGAGGTGTAAGTGTGTTAAAAATATCTAAAAGAGAATTTGAATTTCCCATTACAGATACCTTTTGTATATTATCCACACGAATTATACCCAACTCTAAATTTAAATACGAAATTCTTGATAACTCGCTTATTATTCAAGATACCTGGTTAATACAAATTGTATATTCCATAAAAAACAATTCAGATTCCCAAAAGAATCTTTTAGTAACAGAACATAAGGTAACCTGGAATACTAAATTCCCATGGCTAAAGGAAACTTCATCCGATATAGTGGTGAATTATCATAAAAATCCTAAAATTATAAGTAGTTATTTTAATACTTCTAAAAAAGATACCCCACTTTTAAACATAACTACAGAAACCATACTCGCTGTAGAACCCTCCAAGCCCTTTCCTGATCAACAAATTTGCCTTCCATTAGAAAACACTACTGTTAAACCTATCGACTCACAAAATGAATGGTTAAACAAATTAAAAGAAATTGAAGATAAATATTCTAATCTCACAAATTTAGTTGAAACATTAGAAAAAAGAATTACAACTCTAGAAAAAAATAGAATATGTGTTCTACAAGAAAGAAGTAAATTAAATGGACTAATTCTTGATTCCTTACGACTCGTACCCATAACAAAGGCAATTATTGAAATGTTTCCTTCTGGCGAAAATGAACCTCTAATTAAAACTATTTCTAACGGACGTGGCTTTTATTATTTTGATAATTTAACAGCAGGAATATACGATGTTAAAATTAAACATCCACGTTTCGCTTCCCTTCTAATAAAAGATTATGTAGTTAAAGAAAAAGAAGATAAGTTGCAAGATTTTATACTTCATAGGAACTAAAGCACCGTCGCTAAGACTTTCTCTTCTGTATGTGGGAGTCTCAGCGACGGTTGCTCATTTTTATTTTATAATTCGTGATATTTCCACTAAGCCTGCTCCCTGTTGTTCTCCATTAAGTTTCGTAAGTCTAACAGCATTTTGAACCATAATATTTCTTATTTCAGAAGGATTTAAGGAACCAAAATAATTTATTATGTCAACTACTGTTCCTGTAATATGTGGTGCAGCAAAGGATGTTCCGCTTTTTTCTTCATACCCTCCTCCAATCCAAGCTGAAGGAATGTCTAAACCAGGAGCACAGAAATTAATTTCTGGTCCCGTACTTGAAAAGCTTGCTAAATTGTCGTTTCTATCCGTAGCAGAAACTGCTAAAACATGAGAAAAGCGAGCCGGATAATTAACAGAATTTTTCTTGCCATCATTTCCTGCAGCCCCCACCATCACTATTCCACTAGCATAGACTTTTTCTATTACTCTATAAAATGTATCGTTAGTTTCCTCCGTAGAAAAACTCATATTAATTACATCTACTTGTCTTCTAAGTAGCCAATCTAAGCCCTCAATAATATCTGATAAATTGCCTTTCCCTTTTTTATCAAATGCTTTAACTGCATATATGTCAACATATGGATTTATTCCTATCATATTTCCAGAAGAACCAATAATACCAGCAACATGAGTTCCATGCCCATAATCATCCATAAACTGGTGGTGTTCGTCTAAGGTACTAATTCCTCCTTTAATGTTATTTGCCAAATCAGGGTGATTATAATCAATCCCAGTATCAATTATCCCAACTCGTACTCTTTTTTTATTTAGTTTATTCCATACAGCCGGAGCACCTATTCTATTTATACCCCATCCCGTCTTACTACTTCCTTGAGAAGGAATCGGCTTACTTATCGGCTTATTAATAGGTTTAACAGGAAATGCAAAGTACGGATTAAAAAATGGTAACCACGATAAAAAGCAAAGCTTAAATTCTAAATCATCTTCTATCTCTAATTTGTCCTTTTCATTTCTAGCAGCAAGAGCTACATTGTTTTCATCCGGAAATTCACACAAGTATCCATCTATAAGTGGTAATTGTTTTATTATCTTTCCTCCCAAATTTTCTAAACTTTTTTTAAGAAACATCACATCGTCGTTATTTTTAAGAGTTACAATTTTTCTAACTTCTTTTTTTAATAAGCTATCATCTTCCATCTATTAATCTCCTTTCTCAAACATTAAGTAAATACTGTCTGCTGTACCTTATGCCTGAAAAAGTATTTTTGTCACAATACTAGAAAATACACATTGTTTTTTGTTATAATACAAATATCATGAGAAAGGTGTGAACTTTATGAAAAAAACGTATTATGCAATTATCTTCTTGTTTGTTATATTTTTGTCAGGATGTAATAACATGCCACCCAAAGAAGTCCAAGTATCGACTCCTCCTCAACCTGTTTTAGAAAAAACTATTGTCATTAGTGCTGTAGGAGATATCATGATGCACAGCACTCAAATAAAAGCAGGATACCACGCTACTCAAAATAGTTACGATTTTTCACCATTTTTTACTAAGATATCGCCTTTCCTTAAAATGTCGGATTTTGTTATTGGTAACTTAGAAACCACACTCGGTAAAAATCCTTCTCAATACGGCGGATATCCTCGTTTTAACTCTCCCGCAGCTTTGGCACACAACTTAAAAGAAGCAGGTTTTGATCTTCTCACCACGGCAAATAATCATTGTATGGACAAGGGAATTCAAGGTCTATTCGACACTCTTCAGTACTTGGATGAAGCAAAACTTCTTCATACCGGAACCTCTCGGAATCAAGAGGAACAAAATACCATTTTGACTACTGATATTCAAGGAGTTAAAACAGCATTTTTATCTTATACATATGGTACCAATGGTCTGAATCCCTCTAGTGATTTCGATTATGCAGTAAATTATATTGATGAACAACAAATTGTATTGGACATAAAAAAAGCCCGAGATAAAGGAGCAAAGTTAGTTTTTCTATGCCTTCATTTTGGACAAGAATATCATGATAAACCTAGTAATGAGCAAACCAAGCTCTCTCAATTCCTCTTAGAAGAGGGAGCAGACATTATCTTAGGCTACCACCCTCATGTTCTCCAACCTGCTACAATATATTATAAACAAGAAGATGTGTTACAAAATACTACTAAGAATATTGAAACGGAAAAGAAGAAGAAATTCATTATATATTCACTGGGGAACTTAATTTCCGATCAAATTGGTTATAAAAGAAAGTCTAGCATTATTCTTAACCTTCATTTTGGAATAGATTCTGAGTCAGAAAATCCATATTTTAAGGAAGCTACATATATACCCATATGGACACACCGCTATATTAACAATGGTAAAACTAATTTTGAAGTTGTTCCTATAGAACCTGTTTTAGACGTCATCAAAACAGGTACCAAAACTAATTTCACAGCAAAAGAAATAGAAAATTTAGAGCAATCTTGGGAACGTACAATATCTTGCTTTGAAGAAGCAAACCCAGATATGACGCTTCAGGATATTCCAGATAAAATGTGAATACATTTTTTGACACATTGTTAATTTCCCGGGAAATATTCTACATATTATTCTTTTATCTCCTAATTTAATATAAGTTCAAAATGTGAATTGACATTTTGAACTTATATTCTTATAATTGACTGTATGCTCTTTTATTAGCATAATTTTTACGCTGGTGTGGCTCAGTGGTAGAGCAGCTGATTCGTAATCAGCAGGTCGGGAGTTCAAATCTCCCCACCAGCTCCATTAAAAATCCTCCCCGAGAATCAAGAGGTTCTCGGGGGTTATTATATCCATTCATAATCTAAAGTGCGTCTTTTTTAAATTCGTCATTTATCGATTTGTACATTTCTTTAGCAAGAAGAGGAAGTACAACTTTCTGAAATTCGAAATTGTCTATGTATTTGGTCACGATTTTATTGATATTATGATAGAATTATCGTATAATAATAACAGAATAATAGTGTTGGAGGAATATATTATGCAAATAAAATCTTCTACGGCTCTGCGCAATGACTATAGCATGATTTCTAATTTGGCTCATCAGACTGCTGAACCGATTTATATTACAAAAAATGGTGAAGGTGATGTAGTTGTTATGAGCATTGATGCATTCGAGCAACGGGAAAAAATGTTGGAACACCGTGCAAAGATTTTGGAGGCCGAGCTTTTACGCCTTTCCGGAGAATCGACCTATTCCGTAGACGAGGTGAGAAATCGTTTAAAGGAGAAGTATTCTCATGTCTAAAGCTATGGTTGAAATTCTAACTCCTGCATTAAACGATATTGACAAAATAGCGGATTATCACCTGCTTGCAGTCGGTCCAATATCAGCGGAAAAAATTACTGATAAGTTGCTTAATTCCATTGAAAAGCTTGGTGAGTATCCTTTACTGGGTACTGAGCATTCAGACCCTGTTCTTCAAAAGAGAGGGTATCGTAAGCTGGTATGTGGTGAATACATCTGTGTTTACCGACTAATTGACGATGCAATCTATGTTTATCGAGTAGTCCATAGCGCGACCGATTATCCAAAGTTTTTTCGATAGTTGTTCATAAGTATACTTATGAACAACTATCGGTCACCGGTTCAAATCCGCTCAGTAGCTCCAGTTACATTAAGAGTTATTGTGTTTGCTATAAAAATAAGGTGACCATCACGGTCACCTTATTTTTATCCATTTTGTAAAATCCACACAAATTTACTTAACTATCAATACCGATTTCGTTGAAGGAAACCACATTACCTGAGCACCAAAAGCTTCTGAAATATATCTTACTGGCACCATAGTTCGCCCTTCTATTATTATGGGGGGCGAATCTAACCCTGGCATTGGTTTATCGATAACCATTTTTAATTCTTTCTGTTCAACCTTAAATGTAACTGTCCGAGTATCATTGTCCCACGAGAATTGAGCACCTAATACTTCCCCTATAAATCTCAATGGAACCATAGTACGATTATTTACTAAGGTAGGCGGTACATCTACTATTCTGCAAGAATCATTTACTTTCGTAACACTGTTATCAATGAATAAATTAATTTCCATAAGAGAATCAGTTTCCATTACCGTATAGTAACTGAATTTATCAGTATAAAATGTGAATGTTTTGTTTAATGAATTATAGCTACCACCCAGTTTAACCGGAACATACTCACCTTTTTCGTTTTTTTTCAATCTTATGCCACATAACTTACTTATCTGTTCCTCATTAAGGTTATAGTTAGAGAGATCTATTGTTACCGCTACCGGTTCATTAAAATTCTCGATATTACTACTAGAATTGGCTCCATCCTCTACTGTATTTTTCTTAAGTGATACTTCAAAAATATCACATCCTCCTTCTGATATATTTGCTTCTCCCACAAATTTAACCTTTTGTAACAATTCTTTTCTTTCGCTATTTGAGTATTCTCTTACTTGAAATTCAAGGGTGTCCTTTTTACTATTACCAGATTTATTTAATTCTAAAGATTTTATGTCTATCTTAAATTTTATATCATGATTTAATATGAATAAAAATTCCTTGGTCTCCGCAATTTCTCTAACAGCTGCAATTGATAAAATTGCCTTTCCCTTATTATTTGAAGATAAATCCAAACTTGGTTCACCAGTTGTTCTCATTGCTTTGTTTATATTACCATCATCCTTAGTCTCTACTGTATCTATTCCTGGGTATTTTTCCGGTAATGTAGTTTCTTTAACAACAGGCTTTACGAAAGTTTGTCCCCCGCCGCCGCCTCCTCCACCACCTCCTCCACCACCTCCTCCACCGCTTTGTCTAGGTTGAGACATGGTCTCAAAAGTAATACGTTCTCTACTATTTACATTGTTCAAAATATCTTCAACCGCTTCTTTTATCTCTAAATAATATTGCTTACTATATGTCAATTTGTTTTTTGGATTAATGGTTATTATCTTTTTATCCGTATCTATTGTAGCATCGAAATCAACATCTAAACCCTCGCTATCGAGTTCTTTAAAAACAATTAGCTCATATGCATTTTCATTTGTTATTTCTGTACCATCTAATTTTCTTACAGCTCTACTAAATGTAATCGTCATATTATCTGTTATTAATACGTCTTTAGTAGCGTTAGTGGGATTAAAAGTCAATATCAACGGTTTTTTATCAATTACAAACTCAACCATTGCATAGTCTGAAAGCCCATTTATGGTTTTTGTAGCTATCACTGTTAACTGATATCTTCCATCTCCGCTTATCTCTGTCCCTTTTGTATATGATACTGCTTCCCCTTCATTTTTACTTAATGTGGCTGTACTTGTTGTCCCCTCTTCATCTTCCCATGTCGGTGTTACTGCTTCTCCATATGTTTTCCCATCTTCTACCCCTGTTACTTCCGGTTTATCTGGTGCATCAATATCTATATCAAAATTTACTGTTGTTGAACTCGTTAAATTATTTATGGTTTTTTTCGCAGTCACTATTAATTGATAACTACCGCTTCCCTCTATTTCTGTCCCTTTTGTATATCCTTCCGCCTCTCCTTCATTTCTGCTTAATTCCGCTTTACTTGTTGTTCCTTCTTCATCTTCCCATGTCGGTACTACTGCTTCACAATATACCTCGCCATCTTCTACCCCTGTTACTTCCAGTGCTTGCGGTGGAACTGTATCTATACTAAAGTTTATTGTTCTCGAATTCGTCAAGTCATTTATTGTTTTTGTAGCTATCACTGTTAACTGATATCTTCCATCTCCGCTTATCTCTGTCCCTTTTGTATATGATACTGCTTCCCCTTCATTTTTACTTAATGTGGCTGTACTTGTTGTCCCCTCTTCATCTT
>JAQUGH010000166.1 GCA_028684195.1 Clostridia bacterium
ATATATTATCTATATTCTCTTCCATTTCAGAAACAATTTTACTAATCTCTTTCCTTTCCTTCTTTGTCAGTACAATATTATCAAAGCTCTCATTGTAGACAAAATAGTATTTACTTCCACCTAATTTCCCTATCTCTTGAGCATTATCAAAACAACCTATTGCCCTTTGAACATCGAAATAACCATTACCATCAAGCAAATTATTTCTAAATATTGCAAATAACTTTACCCTGCATTTATCAGCTTTTTCTTCAATTTTCTCTTCCGATAACCCCCTAAGACTATCCGAATAATTTTCTATTGCTTTTGTATTATACTCATATACTACTCCTACATAACCCAATTTTAATTCATCTATCTTGGCATTATCTATAAGCCTATCAATATAATCTGGGTACACCACACCAAAACCCAATTCATAATCACAAAAAACATTCTCAGCATCAACATTAAACTCATCCCCACCAATAGTAAATAACTTTTCTGTTGTAATTTCAGTTAACCCCGGCACACTAACTTCAGCGCAATCATTTTCACTTTTGTAAACATTATTACTCTTATCCTTACAAACAGCCAAACTAATTACCACTGACCCTGCTAACAGCATAATAATGACTCTTCGTAATTTCTGCGAAGACATTTTTCGACACATATTCTTTTCTCCTTTTCCTTCTTATCCATAAAATATACTCTTTTTATCTATCTGTAAATATTTAATCTAATTTTCACTTCTTAATTTCAACAACGAAATTACTTTGAAAATAATCAAATATTTCATATATAGTACTTGCTCAAATGCCTTATCTCTTTTTATGTCTCCGTTACCCCTCCCTTTTGTTATTCTTATTTTCTCAATATTTCTACTTCTCCCCGGAAAAGCATCAACAACCCCAAAGTTCCCCTCATCGCTTATTATTATAGTTATATTATTCATAAATCTTTTTTCACCATCCGCTCTCACCAAACATCCTGCTTTAGGAAACGGTATTATATACACATTCATCCATCTCCCTCTGCTTTTTACTCTAAAAGGCTTTACATCCCCTCTATTATGCCATGCACTTTCTACAATTTTCACTGGATCTGGATTCACCTTTGTATTAAATATTACAGGAGATTTGGGGCTAATTTGCATTTTTTTCGAACTGCTTCTAAAGTTTTTTCACTCCATTTTAGCTTTGTTTCCTTAATTATATATCCTACCCCTTCACACAGGGATGACACAGGGACGGTTCTCCTGCTTCCTTCTTTTACTTTACACTACAAATCCTTGTAATCCTTGAACTCAATTAAAAACTAAACAAAAGCAACTAAACAACTTCCTGTCACTCTGTTTGTTTATACTTTTACCAAGATCCTCCGCCGCCTCCACCTGAGCCGCCGCCAGAAAAACCGCCACCTGTAGATGTGCTAGAAGGAGGAGTTGAAGACATCGCGTCAGTAACAGAATTCATAGTTGAATGCATAAATATATGAAAACCAACCATATTAAAAGCATTATTTGCATCATACCAATTAGGCGCTTGTACGGCTATTGTCTCAAATTTATCAATCCATTTATCTGATACACCTAAAACATAAGTATACGGTAAAATATCAAAGAAATATGAGGGTTTTTCCATAACTAAAGCTTCTAATCTCGACTTTTCTGCCGCTTCTAAGAAACTCTTAAATCCTTTAATTTTCCCCAACATTTCATTTCCATATTGCGTCCGTTGAGACATGATTTTATAGAAAAAGGTCATCAGCAAAATAGATACAAATCCTAACAGAAGAGCAACCAAATATAAGGAATCAAATTCTATCGCAGGTTTAATCATCAACATCCATAAAAATCCACTAGTTACTATTCCCAAAATTGTACCTAATGTCCTTAAGAATAGTGATTTTTTGTAGCGGATCATAGGATAAAATAAAGAGATACCAAAAATAGGAATTAATGATTTAAAAAGTGCTATTGATATTTCATCAAATTCAATAAGTGCTTTGACTGTTATTAACAGATAAACTATTACACTCATTAAAATAACCCAATAACCATTCTTTAATGAATTTCCTGCAAATACTTTTTCTTTATTTTCTTTACTATTAATCTTTTTGGTAATTTCTTCCAGAGTTAAATAAAAACTATTTGTTAAATCTTTAGCAGTTACCTCATCCTTGCTCCTAAATAAATCTTCCAAGAAAATCTTTTCATATTCATTATCTCCGTCATAATCTTTTGTTTTTAATAATTTAAAACTTTTCTTCTTAGAAAATATGCCTTTTTGTTCAAATTCCATAATTTTTATATAGCCCTTATTAGCTAAATATACCAACAAAGAAATGACATCATTTTCATCTGCCTTACCTTTGTATAAAAAACCAACTTCAGCACTATTTAATCCTGTTGGGGGATAAAACTCCACTGTTTCCACTACTTGATCATCTCGTCCATATTTTATCCACATAAAAAATGATATTAATACAAAGATAATGGGTAAGCATAGTGCTAAAATCATAACTAAATCTATTCCTTTATTTACACCTACAAAATACCCTTCGGGAAGTTCCAATCTAACAGTTATACCTTCTTCTGCCCTTAATCTTCCGTTATATCTTCCTGTAATCACCTTACCATTTACTTCATATAGAATATTAGAACTTTTTGTACTTCCTCTACTCCCTCTTGAAAACCCTATTTTTTTTTCATCAAATTCTTTGGGCATTGTTATAGTAAATGTCACATTACTAATATTCGTATCCCAATCATTACCTATTATGTTAAAATATAATTCATCATAATTTTTACCGGTATCTTTGCCAATGTCATATGTATATTTTATCGTATAATCTTTCTCTCCTGTTAAAGTACGATTAGCATTACCAATGTTAATTATTTTGTAACCTTTTTCGCGATCAATTTTATAACTTTCACTAACACTAATTTCACTAATTTTAACCCTATTATATGAAGTTGTTCCATCTAAACGAGTAACTGTATTTTTTAAAGGAATTTTTCTAAATATACCATGCTTAGGTATATCAAAAAAAACTCCTATTTTTTCTGTAATTTCAAATGTATTATTTTCATTCACAATAATATTAACGTCATAACTACTCAAACAATATCCATCAATACAATCTAAACTTGTAAATTCTTGCGCATATACATATTGACTTGTCGAAAATAAACCAGAAAATAAACAAATAACTATCGTTAAAAGAAATAATATCTTTTTATTTATGCCTGATTTTTTCATATTAGCCTCCCCTTGTCTCATAATTCTACTTTAAGACTTGCTCGCTCACTACTATCAGCTTCAAACATTTTTTTTGTTTCATACCCAAAAATATTAGCAAAAAGATTACTTGGGAACATTTGCACTTTATTATTAAAGTTTTTTACTACCGCATTATAATATTTTCTTGATTGAGCGATATCATCTTCAACCTTTGTTAATTGTGAGCTTAAATCTAAAAACACTTGATTAGCTTTTAAATCAGGATAGTTTTCCGCTAACATCATTAATCTTGATACATCTTGTGTTAGTATCTCATTTGTTTTAATCTTATCATCTGGCGACAAATTATTATAAGCAGTATTCCTTAGTTTAACAACGTTTTCTAAAGTTTCTTTTTCATGCTTTGCATAACCTTTTACTGTTTCCACAATGTTAGGAATTAAATCCCATCTCTTTTTTAAATAAACATCCATTGTGGCAAATGCTTCTTTCACGGTGTTATTTGATTTTATCAAACTATTATAAATAACCAAACTATAAATCAACACTAAAACCACACCGCCCATAACAACATACAAAATCATTTATAACTCCCCCTCTATAATTTTTGATTTTCTCCTTACTTCCTTCCCTTGTTATTCTAAAATAATGTTTTCTTAAAATATTAGCGAGAAAATATCACCCATTAATTAGGTAGGAAGAACAGAAAAAAGTCGATTCTTCTATTTTATTCGAGAAAGTTTGTTTTAATTCCTCCAAAACATATTAAATGAAAGCAATAAAAAAAGGAAGCAAGAGAACCGTCCCTCCGCTTCCTTTATTCATAGCACAAGATACCCCTGCCCTCTTTTAGTAATAATAAAATCCTCTACACCAAAATAATAACCATATCTATCTAAAAATATGGCTAATTCGTTTCTTATCTCTTGGTCATCTTCAATTAAAGATATCCTCGCCATAATATGCCTCTTGTCGCAACACTAATATCCTGAAATCCCACCCATTATTTTAACCTACGGCAATTCAATATCGAATGATTTAAATATCGTTGCTTGTTCTTTGGTTAATGGATGAATAACACGTTTGCCGTTTATTGTGATTACTTTAATTTTTG
>JAQUGH010000167.1 GCA_028684195.1 Clostridia bacterium
CAATGACTTCTTAAAGGAAATCACTTATCCGTCAAATAACGGTGTAAACCGAAAAACAATATACGAATATGATCCCTCGGATAATCTTATAAAGGCTGGCTACTCACCTGCCGTAGTGGAAAAATTCCAATATGACCGGTTTCAGAGAATTTTAAAATATACGGATGCAAACAGCAACGTATATCAGGTAGATTACAGTCAGGTCATTTCAGAAAAGGAGCAGGATGGAAGTACCTATTTCCAAAAGAGCACACTGAAGTACCCCGGACTTGATTCCTCGCCGGAAACTACTTTCAGTGATGTGGAGACATATGATGCCCTGGGACGGGTGACCGCCTTTCAAGACAAAACCGGGGAAATCTTGCGTATTGCTTATAACAAGGTGCCTGGAGGCACGGAAGGCATGAATGAGGAGGTTTGCTATAGCCTTCCCCCGGCAAAGGACGGGGAGACTTCAAATACTATAAGAAGGGGCTTTGATCCCTTAGGTCGCTTGATATGGATTATCAATGAGGCGGGTAAAACGTCGTCAATCAGTTATACCGCAGAGAGCAATAGGGATACCAACACTTACCAAGAGGTAATAACTTTCGCTGATCCTCTCGGCAATAAAAAAATAGTGACAGTGGATGCCTTGGGACAGACTGTTGGGTATAAAGAGGGCAAAGATGAAGTGCTTAAGGAATATGTCTTCAGGTATGATGCCTTAGGGAGGTTGATTTCTTCAGGTGAAAAGCTGGAGTCGGGATTTGTTTATACCCAGTATTCATACTGTTTTGACCCCGAAACGAAACACATAGTTGTAAGCGTAGGTAAGCCAGGGGATAACAGTAGCCCTTCTTATCTTGAATATAATGGTCTTCTGCAGCTGATAAAAGAGACTCGGCAGGATGGAAATTTTATAGAAAAAACCTATACACCATGGGGTGGGTTAAAAAGCTTTACAAATGGCAGAAAGCAGAGAGTTGACTTTGAATATGATGAAGCCGGGAGGTTCTATAAAATAAAGCTGCCGGGTACCAGCGGAGAAATCACCCATGTTCTGGATGGAAACGGCAACAGGACTGAGACAAGGATGGGCGAAAACATCATAAGAAGAAACTTTGATAATTGGAACAGGCTCAAATCCAGGCAGGATTCAAACAATAAAACGATAGGGTATGATTATACACCGCTTGATCTTGTTAAAACACTTATTTATTCTGACAACAAGCAGGTAGGTTATGACTACGATAATTTGTGTCGTCTGGTAAAGGTTACCGATTGGAATAACCGTAATACGTCATACGATTATGATGTCGCAGGAAATCTAATAAAAATAAATTATCCAAATGGCAGTTTTTCTGCTATGAGCTTTGATGATGCCGGAAGGATTTCCGGAATAGCGCATAAAAAAGATGACATTTTAATTTCTAAAATAGACTATGAGCTTGATGCTTCAGGGAACCGCAAGGCAGCTCATACTATTTATCCTCTTCCTCCGTTAATACCTAAGGATACGAGGAATTTCACCTATAATACTTCCAACCAGGTTACTTCACTTAACGGGCAAAACCTTGGCTATGACGAGGATGGGAATCTGTTAGGATTTATGCTTGAAGAAGAGCTGAAGGAAATCCGTTATGATGAGTTTAATAGGGTTATGGGGTTTGGCAATGATTTGTACAGCTATGATGCCGACGGCTTAAGGGTTTCTTCTACGGTTAAAGGTATAAGCAAAAGCTTTGTTCATGACATAAACAACTACAAATCTCCTGTGCTTGAAATGGCGACAGCTTCAGTCGTAGCCGGAGAAGCGGCGGTCGGTTCCCGAACTCTAGAGTATGGCTATGAATGTACCCCATTTGACTCTATTGACCGGATACTTGAAGTTTACGGTGCGGATGACAAAATCGAGTGCAGGTATGTATACGGTCTGGGGCTTGTAAGCCGTGAAGATAAAGACGGCGTGTATCAAGCATACCACTTTGATGGGAACGGCAGTACGTTGGCATTGACTGATATTACAGGAATAGTAACCGACAGGTATGCCTATGATGTATATGGTGCGGTGTATGGGGAAGCGAACACCGCTAACCCCTTCCTTTATACAGGCCGCTACGGGGTATATGATGACGGCAACGGCATCGCTTACATGAGAGCACGTACCTATGCGCCTTGTTTACTGCGGTTTTTACAGGAGGATTTCCTCAAAGGAAGTCCTTATAACCCTCAGTCCTTGAATAGGTATGCTTATGTAAGGGGCAACCCGGTTCTAATGATTGATCCTTTGGGGCTTTCCGGAGGGAAAGACTCGGTTACAAAGGAGATTATTACCCTTTTATTTGGAGTAGTTGCTGGGGGCGTAATAGGTGCAATTATAGCTGCCGCAGTTACTGGCGGTACTGGCGGAGCTGCAGGCGGTGCTGCTGTGGGAACAGTTGGCGGCGCAGTTGGCGGCTCAATGGGAGGAACTGTCGGCGTCAGTACAGGATCAGTACGGGGAACAAGAAGCAGCTCAAGATTTTTAAGGTACAGGGGATATTCTCGGAGAGATTCAAGTGAGGACTACATATTGTTTGAAGTAGAGCTGCAGCATCTGAAAATAGATTAATAAAACGTAAAAAGTTGGAGGTGAAGATAATGGGACAACGGTTAAATGCTGAAAACATGGTGAATTTATATACAGGACAGGTGGCATTCCCTATCAACCTAGCCAGTATTCCTGGACGAAACGGATTTGGTTTTGAATTTAACATTTTTTATAACAGTAATACCTTGGATAAGGCAGAAAAATGGAATTTGGAAGCACCTACTGGAATAATGGGCTTGGGATGGACTTCTTTATTTGAGATGATTTTTATTGATACGTCACAGGTGAACTGTTTTGAAAAATCGGTTTTCCTCCTTAGAAACGGCACAATAACCCGTCTGCTGCGTGTTGAGAACAATGATAATAATGAGTTTGTATATAAAACTGAGGAATATGCCTTCTGGAAAATTGTATACTATCCTAAAGATGAAAAATGGGAAATTATACATGAAAATGGAGACGTGTACATATATGGCGATGCAAAAAGCAATAGAGATACAGTCCAATGGAGTGTTGAATGGGATGGCTGGCTCGGCATAAGCAACCAGACAAAAAGACAAGTCCAGGTGGCAAATGCCTGGAACTTAAGTAAAATATCCAATCGGTTTTCAGATGCAGTTACCTTTTATTATGCAAATAATGTGGTTCCTGTTGGAAACACAAGGGGTCTGGGCTATACTCAGGCATCGTATTTAGTAAAAATTGAGGGGGCGAGAGGAGATTTACTGGAACTGAATTATTTAAATAAGGATAGCAGTGAATACCAGTGTCCCTATCCTTCCGCTTCCTTTGCGTACCAACAATATTTTGAGAAGAAGTATCTGGATTCCATATCCCGCAAGTCCCCGGAGGGAAACGTTTTAGCCACACATCAATTGGAATATGGCTTTATTGGTGAAGGCTCGTTAAAAAAGCGTGTCTTATGCTCTGTTAAGGAAATATACGCTGCGGAAAAGCATTTGCCTGATGTGAAATTTTCCTATTATGGACAGGATGAATCCGACGGGGTAAGTGCCGTCACTATTTATAACAGCGATAATGAAGCCTTGTATGGTGCAATAAAGCAGTTGACCCTTCCAGAAGGAGGAACGGTATCTTATAAATACGGTACCATAAATATCGGGAATTCCCTGCGCCATATAGCGGTTAATCCTCCAGAGTCAAATGGCGTGCACTTTAGTGACCCTCGTTTCTATATTGAAGATGATTATGTCGTCGCAACATGGTATGGGAATAATAGTACCGTTACCCTTCAAACCTATGTTTGGGACGGACGGTGGCTGAAAAAGGAATTTAACAATATTGATCTTGAATGTGCATATGAGCACGTAGCGGTTAAAGTGTCGGAAAGGCATTTTACCGTATATATGGAACAAAAACTATATATCTACATTAAAGACATTTCAGAAGCAGGGGAATGGATCTTGGGCAGACCTCTGCTTGAAGGGGAGGAAGAGACAGACATTTCCTCCTATGCAGTTTACTCATATGCCGAAAACCAGGGCTATATGATGGGGGTCGGTTGTCCGTCATATGGCAATATATTGGATGCAGAAGTATTATATAGGGACTCTGACGGAAATTGGCAGAAGAAGAGCTTTAAAATACAAATGTCACTTTATGTAATAGATGAACTGACACTTTACCCTGGAACGGATTTTGTAGTGTTACGAGCGGTTACAAGAATGGCTGCCCGTAAAACTGTTCAATTTTCCGTTGTTCGCTGGAATAAGGATTTTTCTGTCATTGAAAGTGAGCAGTGGGGG
>JAQUGH010000168.1:0-2862 GCA_028684195.1 Clostridia bacterium
AGGCGGTTGGCTATACCTTACCTGATAGGGTTTCCCTACTGTATTATTATCAGCTTACCAAAGCCAGTAGAGTTGCCTCCACTCGCTAGGGGAAATCAGCTATGCTGATTTCGCAGCTCGCACCATACAATTATTATAGCATATCATACAACAAAATACAACACATACAACAAACTTTTTTTAATATTTGACATAAAAAAAGCCGCCGTTAAGCGGTCTTGGTATATTTATTAAGTTGTGAACTGTCGAAAACCCGTGGAAATTACTTTTGCAATTGAGTTTTTACATTAAGAAACTAAAATATTTTTTTACACCACTTTACAATATCTTAAATCTATGCTATACTACGTATTGTACGTTAAAAAGTTTCAAAATCGAACCAGTTTTGACCTCTTTATTAAAGAAGATTGGTCAAATGTGTTTAAGTTTTTGGCTTTTTGATCAGTCTAATTGTAAAAGGAGGTTATACAATGCAAGGTAAAGTTAAATGGTTTAATGCAGAAAAAGGTTATGGTTTTATTGAATCAAATGATGGTGGAGATGTATTCGTACATTTTAGCGCTATTCAAACTGAAGGATTTAAAACACTTAACGAAGGTCAAGGAGTATCATTTGATGTTGTTGAAGGTAGTCGTGGCCCACAAGCAGAAAATGTTGTTCCTGAATAATTTGTAGTTTAAAAAGGCATTTCCCATAATGGGGAATGCCTTTTTTTATTTTTTTACTTTTCCCCTTTCCAACCTTCTACCTTTCCATTTTTAACTTTCACATCGAAAGCCACTCAATCCTCACTCTACATCTACGTCATCGTTTTTATCGTTTACCGAAACAGTCGATTCGGATTTCAAATGAGTAGTTCCTTCTTGCATAGATATTTCCTGTATATTGCTAAGTTTTCTCTGAATCTGTCTTGTTCTAACCCCTACTAAAGTATCCATTTCATTACTAGCTTGATTAATTTTATCTTGGGCTCGCCCTAATACATCTCCAAATTTCTTAAACTCAGTTTTTACTGCACCCAATACCTTCCACACTTCACTGGAATGTTTTTCAATAGCAAGTGTTTTAAAGCCCATTTGTAAACTATTTAGTAAAGCCGCTAATGTAGTTGGTCCCGTAATAATTATTTTATAATCTCTTTGCAAGGCTTCTATTAAACTGGGTCTACGTACTACCTCTGCATAAAGCCCCTCAATTGGTAAAAACATTATGCCAAAATCAGTTGTATTTGGTGGATCTATGTACTTATCCCGTATATCCTTGGCATTTTTCTTTATACAGTTATCTAAATTTTTAGTTGCACTTTCAATCCCTGACTGGTCACCTTTTTCATACGCATCCACTACATGATGATAAATCTCCAAGGGAAATTTCGAATCTATGGGAAGATAAACACATTCATTTGGTTCATTCTGACCCGGTAATTTAATTGCAAACTCAACATTTTCTCTACTTCCTTTTTTTGTAGCAATATTTTTTGAGTATTGCTCAGGCGTTAATAACTGTTCTAAGATGTTCCCTAATTGTATTTCTCCCAAAATTCCTCTTGTCTTCACATTTGAAAGAACTTTCTTCAAATCTCCGACACCCGTAGCTAATGATTGCATTTCTCCTAAACCTTTATGAACTAGTTCTAAGCGATCACTTACTAATTTAAATGATTCTCCAAGTCGTTGCTCAAGAGTTTTATGTAACTTTTCATCTACCGTTTCTCTCATCTTTTCTATTTTTTTGCTATTATCTTCTTGTAATGCCTTTAACTGCGTTGCAATAGTTTCTCTCATACTTTCAAGATGCTCACTGTTAGACCTTGTCAGACAATTTAATTGATTAGAAAAAGTATCCAGCTGATTTTTTTGCAAACTTGCAATCTCTACCATTCTACTTAACATTGAATCTCCAAAATTTTTAACCGATTTTGCTGTTTCTTCCCTTGCTTCTCTCGCATTTCTATTTGCTTCTTCCCTATTACGTACAAATTCTTCTTTAAACGTAGTTTCCGATTTTAATATGTTCGCTTCTATAACACCCATTTTTATCGCAAATTGCTCTATTGCTTTACTATTATTAATTTTTTTTAACTGAAAAGTACACCACAAATTTATTAGTAATAAGATAATTGTAATTGCTAATAATACTTCTGTCATAAAAATCCCCCACTCTATTAAATGTGTTTAATGTTCAACTATATATTCTCAATAGAAATTGCTCGTACAGGCGAACCATCCGCATCTTTATTTTTAAGTGGCAATACACTTAATATAAAATTATCCGCTTTAACAGAATCCAAATTTGTTAAGTTCTCAATAATTATTATATTTTTCCCTAGCAATACCTTGTGAACAGCAAATATGACAGAATCACTATTATCTATTGAAATTGTATCAATTCCTACCCCTTTTAGATTAAATTGGGATAACCACTTAGCCGCTTTTTCACTCAATGAAGGAAAATTTTCATAATACTTTTCTTCTCCCCAATATCTACTCCATCCTGTTTTTATTAAAACGAACTCTACATATTTTATTTTTTCTTCATATGCCTTCAAACAATCAATATCAATTGATTGTGATTTAATATTTGAAAAATCAAGTACAGTAGCACTCCCTATAAAATAATTTATTTCTAAATCATCTAAATGGCACCCTTTATCCAATACATGTGCAGGTGCATCTATATGCGTACCCGTATGTGAATACATGGTGATTTTTGCTTCGTTAAAACCATTCTCATCTAACGTATTGACTTTTTGAAAAATTGGTTGCTCTGTTCCCGGAAAAACCGGCATATCCGAACAAATGATATGTGATAAATCATGTATTTTCATGACTAACCTCTTTCTAGAACCAAAGGAGCCAAGGG
>JAQUGH010000168.1:2962-4309 GCA_028684195.1 Clostridia bacterium
CACCATAAACCACCGTATCATAATCCATCATCATATCAGCAGTAATCCTTGATGCTTCAAAGATTTCAGCCGATAACTCTTTAGCAATCCATTCTGCATATTTTTTTGTGAACCCTGATTTTGATTTGTACACAACCACAGTTTTCATTTTAACACCTCACAAAATAAAATAGATATAAATAACATTTTACAATATTTGATATTTTAATTAATGCGGTATATACTATGATATATACCGCATTAATATTATAGGGGGGATTTTCTATGGATATTGCAAAAATCTTTATAAATGGTAGAAGCCAAGCAGTTCGATTACCGAAAAAGTATCGCTTTGAAGATTCTGAAGTATATGTCAAAAAAATTGATGACGTTGTTCTTTTGATTCCAAAAGATAGTAGTTGGAAAGTTCTAGAATCAAGTGCGGATTATTTCACAGATGATTATTTATCAGATAGAAATCAACCTAAAATTCAAAAAAGGGATGATCTGTAATATGAAGTACATGCTTGATACTAACATCTGTATTTATATAATCAAGAAAAAACCTTTGAAGGTTTTCCAAGCTCTTCAATCTCTTAAGGTAGGTGATATATGTATCTCATCAATTACATATGCTGAACTTCAGTATGGCGTCCACAAAAGTCAATATCAAGAACGAAATAAAATGGCTTTAGCAAAATTTCTAGTCCCAATTACCATTCTTCCTTTTTCAGACAAAGCTGCCTCCTTATATGGAAACATTCGTGCAAAGCTTGAAAAAGAAGGTCAGATTATAGGAGCATATGATCTATTAATTGGATCACATGCTCTATCTGAAAAACTTGTTTTGGTAACAAACAATACCAACGAATTTAACAGAATTCCAAATCTACAAATTGAGAATTGGGTAAAGTAATATTTCACTTTGTCACGAAAATAATATTTTCCCCCGACAATAACGCATATTTATCACTCATTTATTTTTATTGTTTCTACTTTTAAATGTGGAATTTCTAAATGCTCACTATCTATATCAAAATCATTAATAAAACACCTCCCCTTCAAATGTACATTACAAACCAAAATCATCTATCATTAAGGTATTCAATTTCCAACCACCTTCCTTTTTAATTACTTCAACTTCTTTTCTAATTAATTTTATTTTTGTTATTTCATTATCTTCTAAATCCCATTCTAGTGTTTCTTCAGCTGGTATAACGTTACAGTTCAGAAGTAGTTTAAAATTGGATAAACAATTTTTTACTTATAGCCGATAAAAGCTGCTAAAAACGCAGTCATATTTAACTAAAAAAATTAGCAAAATCATACATAAAAAACGCATAAAAAACATGCTAAAACTATTGAAAA
>JAQUGH010000169.1 GCA_028684195.1 Clostridia bacterium
CATATGAGGAGAAATACAATAGTAAAAGTTAAAATAGTGTAATAAAACATTATATTTATGCGGTTTTAAGGATGCTTTCGTTAATAATTTGTGTAGGTATAAATTTTACAAGGGAATTAAGGATATAATTATATTTCTACTTTATGCAGGATTTTCCTCTTTTTTGTTAAAATATAGCTTAGAGAAGGTTATTGAAATATAAAAAACTTTGCATGTTACAAAATATTGTTGTTGTCAAATTAAATTTAATTGGATATAATAGTAATTGAAGATAAGAAAATTCCCCGATGGCAACGGAGAATAGAAATAGAGAATATTGTCAAAGAGTATGTTTGTCTTCCGAGGATGACGGGGACGTAAAAATGTAGAATATCATCCAAGTGTATGACCTCCTCAATATGAGGAGGTTTTTCATGGGGATACAATTATGAAATTTTCTTCTGTTTCAAATAGTTTTTTTAAGTTATGTTCTTTTGATTCTGAATTATTAAGCAATACAAATCGTAGACCTTATTTAATAATCCTTCGACTTAAATATAAAAATAAAAGATGTGATTTTGCTATACCGTTTAGATCTAATATATCTGAATCAACACCTAAAGATCAATATTTTTCTCTACCTCCAAGAAAAGCAACAAAAAATGGACGAAAGCATGGGTTGCACTATATAAAAATGTTTCCTATAAAAAAGCAGTATCTGCAAAAGTTTTACACTGATAATAACCCATACTATGATAGTATTCTAAACATTATAAATAGTAATTTAAAAATCATAATTGCAGAGGCACAAAATTATTTAATTAACTATGAAAATGGAATTGAATATGAATATTGTACTAATATAGATACTATCCATCAAATACTGTTTGGTACGGATATTTCAGATGAAGTTGCTGCTACAACAGAAAAAAATTAATTATAAATTTTTATGATATAGGATTATTTGAGGACAGAACAAACATCTGCCGTATATAATTATATTATGTTAAAATATCCTTTCAGCAAAGGCTCCGTATGAGGGGGCTTTTCTCATTTACCCCATAGTAATACATATAGACCTGTGAGTGGGAAATTTTTGTCTAACTACATATTCCGAAGTAACTTTCGTTTACTTCCTCTATATCATGTCATGATATTATCCAAAGGACTTTGAATATTGGAAATATCCTTTCGACTTATATGAGAATTCGGGCGATACTGGAACCCTTTGCGAAATAGCATTTTCTCTTGAACCTAATTAGACATTATTCGACAAATATCGGGCGGTACCCTGTACCATTGCGCCTTATCTTAACTCTTTTAATTCCTTTGCTAAGTTAAAAGGTATTATTTGATAAGCTTCTGTTTCCAAATATGCTTTTTCCTCGTGCATATAATCCACAATCTCTTTAGATCTATAATCCTTAAAGGCAGTGGCAACCGTCTCAAGAATGCTAAGCTCTTCAAGGGAAAAATCTGAAACATTAATCTCTTTATTCGGTACAATCTTGTAGCTGATATCTTCATAGATAATCTCTTCGATTACTTTCACTGTTGGCAAATATATAATCTCATCATAAGCAATTGGCAATGCCCCATAAGGCATGTGTTTATAAACAAGCCCCGTCATGGACCTTCCATGTCTCCTAAAGTGAAGTACATCTGCATACCATAAGAGTTTCATGAGTTTCACTTTATAAAGGTTGTTTACAAAATGTGAAAAGTAGCCAATCACACTGGCAAGCTTTTTGAAATCCAACTGCTTATAACCGTTATACTCACTTTCCTCTTGATAGTTCACATAGAGGCTATTAATCTCTTGCTTCTTCAAATAGAGCTTTCCCAATTCTTCAACCTTATCGGTAATGTTCTTACGAATTCTTTTATACTTTTCTGATGTAAATCTATCTTTGTGCTTATCGAGACTCTCTAATGCAAACATTGAATTTTCATAAGCCATACGCATAATATTATTATAGGTTTCATCCTGAATTGTTTTGCTTTCATACCTTGTTACGGTTACATCTCCCCATCCTAGCATGGCTGAGAAATCACTCTGTGCTAATCCATAGAAGTCTCTAATTTTAGCAATTTCCTTTGAAGTGAATAATCCCTTCTTAGATCGATAAGCATCTCTAGCTCTTAATAGATTTTCATCCATCAAACCTGCAGGAACAAATTTGTTTTCTTCTTCATTGCTTAATGGGCATAAATAATAAACTTCTTCATAATCAACAACCTCGCCTTTAACAAGACCCTGAGTTAATCTTTTCCTCATTTCTAATGAATGAACCTTATTACAAATCGGGCAATCCATTTCAATTTTTTCAATCAAATAATCTTTATTCATCAAATTACACTCCTTTCTTTTCACCAGCATTACCCGTAAGATAATTTTTTTGGGAGAGGATATCTTGCAAAATGGAAGGACACACAAAATACCTTACAATTCTGCCTATCTCTTATCTTTGCCTTAATATATATACGTCTTTGTTTTTTATATCTTTTGCAAAAGCAAAAAATGGTGGCAAGTTATTATCCATATTATCAATAAAAGTTTCCATGTACTCTGATATTTCTAAAGCTAGTAATTGATTTAGCACATCATTCTTATCAAAGTCAAGAACCAGCAAGGTATTCCTGTAGTATATGGATCTATTGGTAACTCACTTTTTTTCTTCATTAATGTATCTAAATCCCTGGAAACATCAAATCTAGGGTCAGTTAATAATTCTTTCAATTCTTTTAAAAATAATTGTACTTCTTCTTCGGACGATATTATCTTTTGACTCACAAGTACACCTCCTAATACTTATACTATATGCTATCAATTGATAGTTAGTCAATAGATAATATGCTTTTTAATAGTTTTATTATTGACTTCTATGCCTTATTTATTCAACAGTTTATTCCAATAAAGGAAACCCACCAAGTGACTAGATAATTCTCAATCTACCTACTCAGTGGGTTTCTTTATTGTTTCTTTATTGTTTCTTTATTGTTTCTTTATTGTTTCTTTATTGTTTTTTCACAGAATAATACTTCTGTTTTGCAGGCGGTACCGAGTACAGTTGCGAGCAAAGTGAGCTTGCTATACATGACCTGTGAGTGGGGAACTTTTGGCTAACGTCCCGCGTCTTCCCAACGTCCCTGAGCTTACAGGCTTGTCCAAACCTTAGATAGCTCTTATCTTAGGTTTGGACAAGCCGCCTCGGTTAGCGAAGGGATGTGGCGCGGCTTTCTTCAGCCCTTCCCCAAATCCTACCCTCGTTGAATCAGCTTATCCGCGCCCTCGCGGGAAGACTTGCTGTTATATGACGGATGGCGCCGCCATGGACGGCGGCGTCCTAAGTCTGTTCTTCTCTTATCATCGTGTTAATTATTTAATATTAAGCTATATATATTATCCCTTCTATGATTGTTTTATTGAGCATAAATCTTCCTATGTATGTATTTATCTACTATTTCCCAACTCATATTTAAGGTATTTAATATACTTTTTTAGATATAACTCTGCTCTGCTCTGCTCTGCTCTGCTTTGCTCTGCTTTGCTTTGCTTTGCTTTGCTTTGCTTTGCTTTGCTTTGCTTTGCTTTGCTTTGCTTTGCTTTGCTTTGCTTTGCTTTGCTTTGCTTTGCTTTTTTTCTTTATAATATTCTCTATTTCAACATTGTTTATAACTACATTCTTCAACTTAAAGCTATTTACAAGTTCATCAAAGGAATTTTTCTCAAACAATTCACGTAACATAACAGATTTATCGTTATAATTTTTATCATGTAAAGATTTATAATAATGTTCCTCAATAATATTTATTTTACTCAAATAATCATCTCTAAGTCTTATATATTCATTTCTATGTTTTAATTTTACTTTTTCATATTTAAAGCATTCATTAAGATAATCGAATAGTATCGTAATGTTACATAATAACTCTTTACATACAGATATTTGTGCGTGTATCCTCTCAGGATTATAATAAATATCTGTTCTCTTTATGGTTTCATATTTCGCAATTGTCTGATTAGCCTTAAATAATTCATTACCAAGATTTTTAATTGTTTTATTATTTTTATCAATAATGGTGTTAATATTTCTTGCAATGCCTTTAAGTTCATGTTCAATTCAGTGCTAAACCGTGATTTTTCTGATCATGTCGTTGTCCGACCCAAAAGGCATGAAAAGCTTCCTTATGTTCTTTCTAAGGATGAGATTCTTTCTATCCTTGACCATGTTTCTAACTTAAAACATAAAACTGTCTTGCTTACCATTTATTCCTCTGGGCT
>JAQUGH010000170.1 GCA_028684195.1 Clostridia bacterium
ATGGCTTCTTTAGGCTTTCCCTCGTCAAGTGATTTTTGCCCTTCCTTAAAATATAGCTTGACTATGTCAGGCATTGTATCCACCAAATCATATTGTTGACGCGTATTCTCGTCAATCAAAGTTTCATAAGCCTCCCGTATTTTCATAAACTCTTCGGGATGCCGATCAGGTGGATACGTTCTGACAAGCGAAAAATAAGCATTTTTTATATCCGCTAACGTTGCGGTTTTTTCAATATTAAGCGTACGGTAATAATCTTTCATTTTTCTTTTTTCTCATTCCTTTTAAATAGTTTTTTCCCCCATATGAATAATCTCTCTTTCCACACATACAATTTATAGCTCAAAGAGTTCTTCATACCTTCTAAGTACAGCCGAGCATGATCATTTGATTGGTCAATGGATAAAACCGTTGTCCAACAATTGAACGCCGCATTTTTCTTGCCATCAAGCATCCATAAGACGCCCAAGTAATTCAGCAAATCGGTGGATAAATCAAACCTGCTACAAATTTCCTTACTTAAGCTCCCGGCAGCTTGTCCATATTTTTTATCCTGATAAAAGGTGATAACTTTAGAAAAATAAGGAAATGTTTCTTCCATTGTATTTTTTAAATCCGCAAGCCAACTAACAGCGACATTTCCCTCCCTGCATTTATCCACACTCTGCCCCCAACAGTATTCTGCCGTTTTATATTTGCCTAACCGGTAATAACAAAGACCAGCAAGATTCCAAGCTTCTAAATTATCGTTATCATAGCAGACAGCTTTAATAATGTTTTGCGTAGCCCCACTAATTTGGGCTTTTCTCGCCAATCGCAGAGCTCTATTAAAATAAAAACTTGACAGACATTTAAACATTCATTTCCTCCATCAGTTCATAGATAATCTCTTGAAGTTCTTCTTTAATCTCTTCTATAATTTCAGACTTCTCATCCTGTACTAACGCTACCTTTATCTTTCTGATCAAGCTTTCCATTTCCAGAACATAGTCCTGTGCTTCACCCTTTTTCAACATCCGCTCGGCTTTTTTAATGATTGCCTTGTATTTTCGAGCATTAGTTGCTTTTTCCCAACCTTCCGTTTCTATCTCATCAAGCATTTCCGCATTAGTGGTCTCAATTACTAAATTTGCTTTTTCACCCGTACTCACTATTTTCCCTTCTACCTGGAGAATACCGTTGACATCATATGAAAAAGTAATACATATTTTTTCCTGAAATGCAGGAGCCGAAGGAATACCTTTTAAGAAAAATTTTCCAAGAAAATTATTATAAGAGGCTTTTTTATATTCTCCCTGATATACATCAATCTCAACCTGGGTTTGATTATCAACAACAGTCCCATATATCTTTTCCTTGACTATCGGAATAGTAACATTTCTCGGGATAATAACATCATAGGCGTCACTAACTGGAAAGCCACCAAAATAATCAAGTACCGAGGTACCAAGCGTATATGGACAAACATCTGTAATTAGGATATCCTCTTCAGCAGACAATTGGTTATTTAGAATACCCGCCTGGATAGAAGCACCTCTTACCACTGCCAAATCCGAATCAACTAGCGACTTCGGTGGATTTCCTAAGCTCTTCTCAAGGAAGCTCCGTACGTAAGGAATACGAGTTGATCCACCAACAAGCAAGATAAGGTCAATATCTGTAATGTCGATACAAGCATCCGTCAATGCCATATTAATCTGTTTTATAGTAGAATCAATCAATTCTTTGATCAGGCTTTCAAATATTTCCCTACTTACAGTCTCCTCAAGGGATACTGGATTTCCTTGCACATTGAAAAAGAATGGTAAAACTAAATGATATTCCTCTTGTTCACTAAGGGCTATTTTACATTTTTCTACAGCTTCTTTCAATCGTACTAATGCTCTTTTGTCTTCGGAAACATCGACTTCATACTGAGCACTAAACCTTTTCAAGAGATAATCCATAAGACACTGGTCAAAATCTTTTCCTCCAAGCCGATTATTACCACTGCTCGCCTTGATATCGAGAACACCTCTAAACATTTCCAAAACAGTCACATCAAGTGTTCCTCCGCCCAGATCATATACCAATACGTTTTGACATTCCTCCATATGTTCAATCCCATAATCAAGCATCGCAGATGTAGGCTCATTGATAATACGCTCCACTTTAATTCCTGCTAATTTCCCAGCTTCTACAGTAGCTCGCCTCTGCACATCAGAAAAATAGGCAGGAACAGTTATAACCGCACTATCAATGTCTTCATTCAAATACTTGTGAGCGCAATCAAGGAGATATTTTAAAATAAAAGAAGAAATTTCCTGGGGAGTATATTGTTTTCCTCTCATAGAAACAACTGTATCACTTCCCATTAATCTTTTAACCTCAATCACCGTATCGTCAGGTTTTAACAAAAGTTGATCTCGTGCCTCTTTTCCAACAATAATCCTTCCATCATCAGAAATACCCACGGCTGATGGGGTAATATATTCTCCCAGATGGTTTGGAATAACAAAAGGTTTTCCCTCTTTAAAGATAGCTATTTCCGATGTTGATGTACCTAAATCAATACCCACAATATTACTCATTAATCATAATCCTCCTTCAATTTTATTGACAATAACCTGCGCTTTTCTTAACAAATGTGTTTTATACACATAACCGCAACGTATCACTTCAAGAACCACACCATTTGAAATGTTATTGTCCTCTTTTACCTGTACCGCAGAATGAATTTTTGAATTAAAAACAGTATTATCACCCTCAATACGGTTTATTCCCTGCAACAATAATTTTGTTGCAACATCCTTCCATAAAAGCTGCATTTGCTCAAATAAGGCAGAATCTTCGTTTTGTAAGGAATACCTATAGATATCTTCAAGCTGGTCAAGCACAGCTACCAATCCCCAAACTAATGACCGCTTTTCCTCTTCACAAGCCGTTATCATCCTCTGCTGCTCCGCTATCTGCTTGTCTTTCTCATTTTCTTCTAACTGCTGAGATAAAATTTCTTCTACTTGAATATTGGTATAATTTAATTCCTTACTAATACGCTTAAGAGTAGAATTAAAGATTTCCATAACCTGTACTGTTTCAGTATAATATCCGGTGAATTCTGGACTAACATTAAAAAAATCGAACTTTGCCAGTTCTTTTTGGAAATCAATCATTTTCCTTAGTTCTCCCATCCCTTATTTTTTTATGTACATTTTAACACTATTTACTCAACTTTCCCACTATTATTTTCCCTATTACAGGACACACGCATTAATTTTCGCATAAAGCCTAATGACAATAGTAATTATATTTACTCTTATAATACGAAATACAATGGGAGGTAAAAACAATTTAAAAAAAGTTATTCAAAACGTTGCGTACATTTTTGAATACTTTGAGTGGGAACCTTCTCCTTTCATTATTATAATGAAAAATATAGGATAAAGAAATGTTTATTTTTGATTTCACATTCTTTTATCCTTTTTTTATTTGACGAGTTAATTTAATTTGCAAAATGTATTCAATTTTTGGAGCGTTTAAACTGTAAGTCTACATGTATATTTCCGTTTGTGTCTGTTATAGCAACGGTACTACCCAAGCCATCTTGGTGATAATATACAGTTCCTTCATTATTGCTTTCCCTTCCGTAAAGCCTTCCTCCTGCATAGAGGTAGTTGTAGATTGTTCCATCGCTTTTCTTTTCTACAAGCAATCGTGGAAGTCCTGCTGTGTAGTCGTAGAGGTATTCGTAGGTTTCGTTTACTGAGCCTGTGATTGTTTTTTTGATGAGTGTACCGTCACCGGTCAAGTAAATGGGGGTGTTACCACCCCGCACTCCTCACAGAACCGGACTTGTGGTGCTACCACATCCGGCTCTTCGCATTAAACATTCACAGTTTCTCAATTGCAAGTTTAGAAATAACATTATATATATTTACTTTTATTAAGGCTTTCTTTAACGGAAATTCTGTTATCATTTTTTCAAAGCTTTTCCAGGTTAATCTATGTCTATTGCTTCTTCTACGAAGCTCTTTAAATAATGTCCTTATTACGTGATGTCTCATTTTTTGTATTGCTCTACTATTATCTGTTATCCCATAATAATTGTAATAACCTACTAGCTTTTCATTTAGTTTCTTAAATATCCATCTTGGATTTTCATGCCTATTTCTTATTATCCATTGCTTTATTTTGAGACAACTTGATTGTTTTTTCTTTTTACTTGTGGTTCTTTTTACTCTGAACCTCTTTTTGTCTCTGCTTTTGCTACAATAGTGTGTGAA
>JAQUGH010000035.1:0-5300 GCA_028684195.1 Clostridia bacterium
GCCTGTTTTACTTTCTCTTCATGACCAGTAATTACGTATAGAGCATGCCAGCTTTCTGAATCCTTAACATTCCACATACTAAAACGCTCCTATCGGTGCTTGGTCAGTTGGTCAGTTGGTCAGTTGGTCAGTTGGTCAGTTGGAAAGGAAAAACTTTCTTGAACCATCATTCACTAACAATAGTTAAACCATTGCTCAACTATTGTTTAACCATCGTTAAACTATTGTTCACTAACCATCGTTCAACTATCGTTTAACCATTGTTCGCTTAGCTATCGTTCACTAGCGCTGCTGGCCCAATAGGCTTTAAACAGCACCACAAATGCCCCTAGCATCAACCCTAGTACAGCTGCTATCGCCATGTTCATCATCTTCCTTGGGGCTACCGGGGTGGTTGGCTGGTAGGCAGGGGATACTACCATCAAAGCCGTTTCTCCTGTTTTTATTGTTTCTGCAAGCTTTGATTCAATATATTTCTTATTAAACATATTGTGATTTTGCTTAACAATATCAATTTTGCGTTGTAATTCCTCTATATTTAGGCTTTTATCTGCTAATTTCACTTGAACATCTTTGATATTATTGCTAAGCTGTAGTATTTCGCTTTCTAACGATGTTCTTTCTGCATTAATACTTTCTATCGAAACCTTATTTCCTTCTAGTTGACTCTTTAGTCCATAGTATATAGGATTTGTTACTTCGCTTTTTAATTTCAAACCAACAGCAGAAGAAATACTCTTTCCTTCGTTCGCAACATAAAGTTCATATAAAGCTGGATCATCAAATAAATTTTTATCTAATTCGAGCTTATCGGGAACATCTACTAATTGAGTCTCTAGTGCCGTTATTGTCGCCTTTACCTTTTTTGATTCTACTTCTAGGTTGCCTTTCCTCTCTTGGTAGCTTGACAATAATCTTAGGGATGTTTCTAATTCTGATTCAAGTTCAGCTACACTTTCCGGTTCTTTTAAAAACTGCTTCATTTCCTCCGTATAGTCACCAAGCTTTGTTTGTTCATTATTTACTTGTTCTTCTAAAAAACTCAATGATTTTATTGTCCTTTTATTACTTGTGGCTGAGACAAACTCTACCAATTCTTCCGACAATACATTAGCTATTTCTGCCGCCTTTTTAGGGTCACTATCTTTTACCGTTATCTCCAATAATTCCGTATCTTTTATGTTTGCTATGTTTATCTTATTAGTAAACCCAGCAATGGATACCTCCTCAAAATTCACGCCCAGTCTTTCCATCACTTTCCTTATTACAACTGGCGTTTTTGCCTGAGAAGCATAGGATTGCACATTTATCTGGGGCATGACAGCAATAGAATCAACCAATCCTTCTAACCCTTCCATCTCTTTATTTTGATTCCCAGCTGAATTTATTTTGTTCACAGCAATAATTGCCTTCGACTCATACGTAGGAGCTACTATACAAAAGCTATATAAGCCCACTAATAACACTGCTACAACTGTTATTGAGACAATTACCCACTTCCCTTTTAAAAGAGCCTCTATTAGCTCTCTAAGACTAATTTCTTCCTCTTCCATGTCCACACTCCCATTTATACTATAATATATTCCCTTTTCTTACAATTAAAAAGATTAAATTACCCCTTACCTCCTTTCTACATTTTACTCTATCTTCTTAAATTCTTCTAGTAGTTTTTTTACTTTATTTACTTTTTCTTCGTTAATTTTTAGCTCACTTGGAACAATAAGGTTTGCTTTTTCGTATCCTACAACAATCCACGCTTCCATTTCTTCCTTAAAAGAAGCATTTGTAGCATATCGCTGAGCATTCTTGAGCCTTTCCACTCCCGTCTCATAGTTACCTAGTAAATATGCCGCTACCCCTGCTTGGTATGATACAACGGGCGAATTATATGCATATTCCCTTACACTTACACTTTTCATATATTCTTGTGGAACGCTTTCTATTTTTTCTACTGCTCTTTCATAAACTTCATATGCTTTTTGGGCATATTTTGTATTTTTCGTCTCCATGCTCCATTTGACATACGTTTTTATTGTATCTTCATATCCAATTGGTATAAATGGCATCAAATATATCTCTTTTTCGTAGCTTTGCACAGCTTCTTCGTATTTCCCCATTTTATACAGCTTTAATCCTAAGACATTATAATTGGAATATTCATTGGGTGCTACTTTTACGGCTTTGTCTAAATACCCTCTCCCTTCATCAATCATTTCTTTGTTTCCTTCTATTATACCTCTCTCAATTACAGTTTGTCCTACATGATTTATATATTTACTGTTTAATGGATCTAACTTTATCGCCTTTTTAAATACCCCTAGATATTCCTCATAATAGCTTAATGTAACATTCCCATTATCTGTAGCTTCAAAAGCTTTGGAAGTCATTCCCCGTGCTATTGAAATACAAGAGCTTCCGATTAAAGTGACAAAACATAACGTTGCTACTACAATTTTTAATCCTTTTTGCACTTCCCATTGTTTTGATTTCCCTAGTAGCAATCCCATCAACATAAAAAAGACTATCGTTATATAAGGAATTGAAAAATCAAAATCAATTAAACTATGTGCTAACAAAACTATAAAGGCAACAAATATTCCTGTTTCAATTGTAGTTACTTCTCTTTTTCTTTTCCTAGCAAGATACAAATATGCAGTAATACTTATGATGACCACTAAAATCAATGCTCCCAAAGCTCCAACTTCTACAAGTGTCTTGAATAAACTACTATGGGGAAGTGAGGTATTGTAGGGTGCCGTTTGTATTCTTCTATAGAGGAAATCCCACGCTCCACCACCATTTCCTATAATGGGATGCATCTTAAATATTTTTAATGAATCCATATAAAACATATTGCGTGCAAAAAAACTGTGACTGGAAAAATTCAAATCCTTTAGTCTTGCAAAGGGTGTTTTATCTATATTTATAATTAGCGCCACGAGTGCAGCAACAAAAGGTACTCCAAAGACACAAAGTACACTTTTCCATTTCATCTTACGCACAACCTTAAAATATCCAAAGGCAAGCAATGCTCCACCTAATATTACAACCAACACCAGAGAATCATCTGACTTTTGTATAGCAAAAGCACTTGCTAATGCAATAACATTTACTACACTTATATTTACAATGTTATGAATTTTGGATTTTGTCAGCAAAACCACAAGAATTACTGCGAATCCATAAACCAGTACTCCACCTCTAGACAACGTTGCATATAAAGCTATATTGTTTAGGCAAAGTGCAAATATATAAAGGTATTTTCTAATTGCACTTATATTCGGTCTTTCTGCTAAATCTAACTGGGCAAATATATAGACACACACCGCCGCTAAGATGGCAGCATAGGTATTGGCATATGTAAATGTCCCGGCAAACCTTGCTCCTGCAATTAAATTTGGATACTCTATAATTCCTCCTTTGGAAAGTATCGTCATCAACGATACTACAGAAATTGCCACTATTATTGAATCTACAAGTTTTTCTCTGCTTTGTTCATTTGCAAACATATTCCTTGCCAAATAGAAACAGAAAAAATATACTATTTGCTTCATTAATTCTACTGTACTTGTTCTAATATCTGCGGTGTTGCTAATACTTATAGCATAGCTAAAACAAAATAGCAAAAGCATCGTGTCATATATATCGAATTTTATATGATCTATATTGTACACAATATAGGTTATTGCTATGCTCATCAGTACAATTGCTGTCAGCATAAAATGTTTTTCAAAGAATAGCCCTTTGAACAAAGGGGCTACAAATAGTGATACTATAAAGCAAAGCTTTAGTATAAGATTCAATTGATTCCCTTTTTCTACTACAACCTTTTTCCTTCTTGCCTTTTTACCCATTGATACACCTACATCTCTGTGTAATTTTTCCCTTAATTCATTACAACAATATCTAGTATATTTCTATTTTCTTATAAGGTCAATAGTCTTAATTATTTACCATGAAATAAGGAGAAATGCAAATAACACCTCTCCTTATTCTCTATATCTATTCTGTTTTTCAATGAAACTAACCCTCAATAATCCCTTCTGCTACAAGTTCTAGTTTGCATCTTGCCATATACCAAGATTCTTTTGCTTTGCTCTCTGCATCAACAGCCTGGAGATATCCAAGTTCACTTTGCAACAATTGGATTTTAGCAATCATGCCTAGTTCATAATAGATTTTGCTGTTTTTATAATCTTTTTCTGCTTTTTCTTTTGCTGTAACCGAATTCTCCCATTGACGATAATTATTTTGAATATCATTGATTACACTTTTGCTACCCTGTCTAACTGCTTCTTCTAAGCTTTCTAAGCTAACTTCCACGGAATCAATCTGACTTAAATAAACTCCCCTTTGTCTGCGATTATTTTCATCATGGTAATCATCTTTTAGATCTTCTATTTCTCGTTCCTTTTGCCTAATAGCAAGAGAATTGGCAAGTGATTTTTCAACGAGCTTTTCATATTGCATATTTATGGGGAAAAGTGTAATTGCAACTTCTTCTAAATCTAATGTTGCATTGCTTGGTCGACCCATTAAGTCATTAAGCTTCCATGCCATAAACATTCTTTGGTCTTTTAGGCTCTTTATGGATTTATGAACATTTTCATACTGAACTATTACATTTTGTTCATCCACTTCCGAGCTCATCCCCAACTGCAATTTCAGCCTGACAATCCCCAGTTGAGTTTCTTGCACGTTTCGGTTTCTTTCCTGCATTTCAATTGTTCTGTCTAAATCCAAGATAGCAAAATATAGGACTTCCGCATTGAAATCTAATTTATTTTCAGTATCACTTTTTACTTTTTCCATATCATCATAATTATTTTGTAATGAACGCCATACATTTTTTAAATTTGCCGTAGTTTCTTTAAGAGACGCCTTTACATCAATTAACCGTCCAACATTCATTTCTATTCTCATCATATCGGCTTCCAATTGTGCTTTTCTTTCATCATTGGATTCAAGTTTATCATATTCGTCTGCTATTTCTTTAAGGCGCTTTTTATAACCATTGATCGTACTTTGTATATCTGTACCATAATACGCATCATGAGCCATATCAGTTTGTTGTTCTAAAACTTCCTCATTCATTTCCAAGCTTTTCAACATTCTGGCATTGCTTTGAACTCGTTCTTTTACTTCATCAAGTGTAAAAATTCCATCATCGACTATTTCTACCTCTGTATCTTTTTCCACTACCTCCATCGCACACACAGGCACGGTGATACATGATATCGCAAGCACGAAGACCAAGACAAGACATATACTACATCGCTTATTTATAGCATTCATTATTT
>JAQUGH010000035.1:5400-17910 GCA_028684195.1 Clostridia bacterium
TACTTTATCTCTTGCAAATAACTAACTGACTTTATTTCCGGGCTATAGTTCACTTCCGCTCCAAAAGCCTCGCCAACTGCTCTAAATGGTAATACAGTACGTCCTTCTTGAATAAATGCCGGAACGTCACTGCTAATTAGGGTGATGTTTCCATATTCTTCTTTAACAATATTCTTTGAACCAATTTCTATTGTAATTTTCATATCGTTACGACTCAATGTTACTTTTTGAGTTACAGGATCCCAATTAATCTTAGAACCAAAAGCTTCAGCTACCGGTCTCACTGCGACAAATGTTCTTCCTTCTTTGATAAATGGCGGTACATCCGTTAGCTTAGGATTATCATCCTGTATATAGCTTTTCATTCCAATAAACATTGTAACATTTTTTGCTCCCATAACTTCACCTAATGGAAGAGCCTTCTTAAAAGAGATTTTAAATGTCTCCCTCATTCTAGTTTTAGATGTTCTTATTTTGTATTCAAATTCCCCATATTCATCAGCTAGTAACATAAAGCTTGCTTTCCCATCTGATTTGAATTTATTATTATCAAAAACAGCTAGCTTTGTTGTGGGAACATCTATCTCATAATCTTCGCTAGCTGAGCTCCAAGTATCATTTCCTTTGCTATCTTTGTATTGTAACTCAATATATGCCTTTTTATCTATTGCTTTGATTTTTGTTTCTAATGTAACAGGCTCACCTGCTATTTTTAATATATATTCTTTTGTTATATCCCCCGTATCTTCTTTTACTGTTATTTTTACATTGCCAATATAATTCTTGTCCTTTACTACAACGTCTCCATCCGGTTCTATCGATACCACACCTTCATTGGCTGATTCAAAATGAACTGTTTGCACCTTTTTACCAAGAGCAATTAGTTTTGCTCCGTTAACATCTTCCAATTCAACCTCAATGCGTCCTGCTATTTCTGGTTTACCATCATTATTTTTATCCGTATATTTCACAGCAGGGATTATACTTCCATCATTTTTAAGTTGAAAATTCATGTCCGCAACTTTTTCTAAATAATCCGCTTCTACTTCTATGCTGTCACCTCTCTTACTCTCTTTTGCACGACATTTTATCGTATAGGAGCCCCTCCAGTCAGGTACAAATGTAAACTCCGCTACTCCATCTTCATCTGTACTTACATACATCCCGGTATAGTCATTATATACACTATATTTAGGTGCATCTAATATCATAAATTCTACGTCTTTATCTCCATCTGAAAAGACCGGATTTCCTAGATCATCCTCAACAAGAAATTTTATTGTCATAGGCTCTTTTAGTACTATCTTTTGTCCATCTTTGGTAAGAGGAATAAATTCTTCCGGTTTATATGCCTGATAATCTATGTACATTGGAATACTTTCCCCTGCATCAGTTTCTGCTATAATGCTACACAATCCACTCTTTTCTTCCTCATAACGCAATTCTGCTTCGCCATCATCATCTGTAACTTCCGTCCCAATAACCTCGAATCTTTCAACTCCCCTGCTTTTTTTAAACGTTATTTTCGTATCCCTTATGTACTTATCTCCGTCTTTTAATACAGCATGTAAATATAAGGTTTCTCCTGCATTAACTTCATAGGGATCATTTTTGTATCCACTGTGACCTGACAATTTTTCATCACCATCATAAGCAGATAACACTACTTCCCCTTCAACAGGTTCAACTTTAAAGGCAACCACTTGTCCAATTTGATCCTTTTGTTTTGCCCCTTTATCCGTAAATATTCCTACAGAATATGTTCCTTCTTCAGTAGCACCTAAATATATTTTGATTTTGCTATCTCGTGTCAGCTCAGCCTCATCGACATGATATCCATTGTTTGAACTCAAAAGCACTGACTTTGTCCCATTTATTTTTTCCCTTGATTCACAACGTCCATTATCATTTGTATCTACCCAGCCAATCACCTTTGAACTACTTGATTTTATGTAGAAATTTACACTATCCCCTCTTCTATCATAAACTCGTTTATTCTCTGTTTCATAAAAGCTAACTGATATTTCACATAGGTCATCATCTGTATAGTCATCTTCTACGTCAAAGACTTTCAATGATGTATTTGAGACCTTAATAAAACTATCGCTATTACTTATTCTCTCCGAACAATCTTGTGCCATAGCTTGACATGGCACTATTAAAAAAACAGAAATCAAAACTAATGTTTCTATCAATCTTTTCATTCTAATCTTTCCCCTCCCCCAATGTTGCCCATCATGTACCTTTAATTTTTCCCTTAATTATATTTTAAATATATGTCGCTTTATTTTCATATCCACCCCCTTGAAATGTTTCTATCTATACCATCTATTATACATAGATAAAATAAAAAAGCCAAGATAACATTTTGTGTCAATAAATTAACAGATAAAAAAAAGGAGAGGTTAGATAACCTCTCCTTTTTAGTAATTACAACTACATTGTGTAGCTTACAGACTGAGTAGCAGCGTCATAACTTACAGTTGCGCCAAAAGCATCGCCAACTGCACGGAATGGTAATACGGTGCGTCCGTCCTTAATATAGGCAGGAACATCAGCTGTAACAGTTTCAACTACTCCATCTTTATACACTACGATATCACTAGAACCAATTGTTATGGTTACAACAACATCATCGCGAGTAAGAGTTACTACCTGAGTAGCTGGATTCCAGTCAATAGCACAACCAAATGCTGCAGCTATTGGACGAACGGCTACAAATGTACGTCCATTATTAATGAAAGGAGCTAAATCAGTAAGCATCGGAGTTCCATTCTGCATATAACCAGCATTTCCGATAAACATAACTACGGAACTATCACTACCTACAGAAATATCTCCACTTTGACCTTTACCTGAAAAGTTTACTTCAAATGTCTTAGCAATATTAGCATCTGTAATTACAGTAATACTGTATTTACCAGCTGCTTCTGCTTCAAGATCAAATGTTGCAACTCCAGCATCATCAAAGTCTTTAATATTCTTGGAACTTACCCCTTTAGGAAGAACTAAACTATAACCATCCTCATCATCATTAGCTGAATCTTTCCCATTTTCATCAACATATTGAAGAGTTACATCTGCATCCAAACCATTAACATCTGCATCAACTCTGATACCTGTAGGATCCCCTACAACTTCAGTATTTAATTGAGCAGAAACTCCACTTTCTGTATCAACTACCGTAAAGGTAAGAGCACCAGTGAAATCTTCATCATTAACTTCAATTTCATATTTACCCTGATCTACCTCATTAATAAGCACAATATTACTCTTAGAAGCCGCAATCTTAATGTCAACATCACCTGAAACAGCCTCAGGATTAAGCTCAACACCATTATCATCAACAACTTTTACTATTAAAACAGCATCTGGAACATCATAGACACCAACATATCCCTCTGATCCATCAAAAACAATATTTGTGATATCGTCTCCGTCATTATTTTCTAATGACAAAGTAATAGCTACAACATCACCAAACTCAACTGCTTCAACTTCGATAGTTGTCTTAACACGAGGCTTTAATACATCCTTAACTTCGATGGTATAACTACCAATTTCATCAGGAACGAAATTTAATGTAGCTTCCCCATCTTCATCAGTTGTTTCATCCCACTCATCATCCTTCAAGGAACTATCGGAAGGACATGATTTTACCTTAAATATAACCTTTTTGTTACTAATGTCGTTGCCATATTTGTCTGTAAGGTGTATATCAATATCATTGTCCTCATCAACAGCAACTTTTGCCCCATTTTCGATTTTGAATTCTAAGTTATCAGCTTCATCAGCAAGCACTTCAACCATAAGTAATTCAGCATCATTTTTTGGACTTTCAGCATCACTAGGTCCATAAGCATAGTACCTATAAGTACCAACTTCGTCTGGAGTCCAGAACCAACTAGCTATCCCATCTTCGTCAGTTTCGTCAGTTCCTAATGTTTTCTTGGAACCCTCATCTAAACTGTACTTGAATGTAATATCGGCACCTTCGATATCATTTCCGCCATCAGTTAAATGTGCAAAAATCTCAATACCATCTCCTGCATTAATGGACAGTCCTGGTGTACCTTGTTTGCCAATCTCTTTTTCATCATCATCTTCAGCATACAAATCAATGTCTCCATCACCATTTTCTACAGTAATAGTAACAGGATCATCAATTTTAGTACCATTTTCTTCTCCGCCTGGGCTATACAAAGTTACTGTGAAAGAACCAGCGAGTGTCGAACCAATATGAAATACTACTTCCCCAGCATCCATATTTCTTACTGGATCGCTAGCATCGCCCTTATAAGGATTAGCAAAGACAAGTAAACCATCTTTCGTTGCTAATGCTCTGCTTCCTTTTCCCTCTCCACCAGCAATTTTATCGAAGCTCCTATCTATTCCGCTTCTATCTTCTACCCAACCAATTTGAGCATCACTCGAAGATTTAATGTAAAAATATACACCATCTGTTACTGCATCTCCATTTGCTTTTTCAAATGAAATGGTAAACTTTGCAGTAGTACCATCTCCGTCCTTAGCATCATAAGTATCAGGTGATTTCTTTGTTACTTTGAGATCACTGGCTGATGCACTATAATATGCTCCCCCAGTATCAGCTGCCACAGCACCAAAAGCAAATGCAGGCACCAATGTCATCATGAACGCTACGAGCGTCAAAATTGAAAATAATTTTTTAGTTCTCAAAACTATATCCCTCCTTAAAGTTTTCAAGGTTCTGAACCCTCCGTCTTTGACTTTGGGTCACTTCCTAGGCATACTTTGTATACCTTAGGATGTTTCCTCTCGTTCTTACCACTATGTAGCTGTCTTCACTCTATGTGGCGAATCCCCCCCTTCGCGGAATTATCAGCAATTAACCATGCTTTAAAGGTTGTTTGCTTTTTAGTAATTTTTATCTGTTAACATCCTCATATGGGATAATAACATACACATAACATCACAAGCATCATTTCATATTATACCACATAATAATTGTAAGTCAATAACCATAATTTGTCGTAACAAAAGAGTGCAAAACATAGGTTACTATAAATTGTATCTTTTGTCTACCCTTTTAGAACATATTTTTGTTTCAGCACTGCTAAAACAAACATTGGAAGAGCAAATATTCTTCTAAAGCGGCATGGTTCCTTCATAAAACGATACAGCCATTCTAAGTTCAACTCTTGCATCCATTTCGGAGCTCTTTTAGCCACACCGGCTAACACATCAAAAGATCCCCCCACTCCTATAGCCACAGGAACATTCATCTTCTCTAGATTTTCACGAATGAAATTTTCCTGTTTCGGTGCTCCTAAGCCTACCAAGATTATTTTTGGTTCGGTATGAGCTATATTCTCCACTACCTGTTCAATATCCTTCTGGGAAAAATATCCGTGTAGATATCCTGTAACCTTCAAATTATTATATCTCCCCAATGTATCTAATACGGCTTTTTCCACTACTTCAGGTTTTGCACCCAAAAAATATATTCCCCATCCTTTTTTTTCTGCATATTCAAAAATTTTGTTTACCAAATCTATCCCCGTGACCCTCTCCGGAACCGGTTTCTTTAATTTATTAGAAGCCCAAACAACGCCTGACCCATCTGCAATAATTAAATCTGCATTTTTTACAACATCGGCTACTTCAGGCTTTTTATAAGCATTATAGATAATTTCTGCATTAGCCGTAACTAAATGTGTTGGTTTCTCCTCCATAATTTTCTCTTCTATCCATTCCATAACTTCATTCATGGTCAAGCGTGCTACTTTAATACCAAGAATGGAGACACTATCATTATTCATAGACGAATTTCCTCCTGCTTTGTTCCCGTTTGCAAGAAAATATATCTATAACAAAATAGATTCTCTTGCTAAGTTTCATCATTATACATTCTCTGCTTTCTTCTTACCATATACCTGTTCTAAAATTTTGTCTAGATCCTTTTGATTGGCAATCCAATAGCTTGCTCCATAAGTAGTTTCATCAGGATATCCAGGAATTGTATAGGTGTTGACTGTAACATTTCCCACATCCCTAAACTTGTTCGCTAAATAAATCATTTTCGTCAATTTCATATCTGTTTCCACATAATCATCTAATTTCCCTAGTAGCTGTGGAATTTTCCATATAGTCGAAAATTGCATTGATTGATCAATTATTGTCCGAAAGAATTTCTGTTGCCTTGGTATACGTCCGATATCTCCTTTTCCATCGCCACGCCAACGTACATAAGAAAGTGCATCATGCCCATCTAACTTCTGTAACCCTGGCTTTAAATCAATACCTTCTTCGGGTAAATACATCTTTTCTTCAACATTAATCGTTACTCCACCTAAAATATCTAAAGCTTCGCTAAACCCCTCAAAATTAGTTTCAGCATAATAATCTATAGGAACTTTCAGAAATTTTTCAACCGTCTCAATTGATAATTTTACGCCTCCCACAGCATGAGCATAATTTATCCTTCTCTTTATCCCTTTCCCAGGGATTTCTACCCGGGTATCCCTAGGAATAGAAAGAAGGTTAACCTCTTTATCGTCAAGATGTAACGAGGCTAATATAATCGTATCAGAACGTGAGGGTTCGTCCTCACGTTGATCTACGCCTAAAAAAAGTATATTTAATATTCCATCTGACTGATATA
Source organism: Clostridia bacterium (assembly GCA_028684195.1). Lineage (GTDB taxonomy): Bacteria > Bacillota > Peptococcia > DRI-13 > DTU073 > JAQUGH01. Next base: position 12,044 of record JAQUGH010000035.1, read on the forward strand.
CCACCTCAGGATTTTCCTTTTTTTCATCAGGAAACGGACTCGCAAAAAGACCTGCTAACCAAAACCCAAAAGTAGCACACAGCAAGAAAAATGCTAACAAAGCAATAGTTCCAGCAGGTTTAACTTTTCTGCCTCTTTTTCGTTTTAGAGGTGGTATCTTTATGTTATTACATGTGGGCTCCATCTTCTTTTCCTCCAAATAACAAAGTAAACGTCTTCTGATTCATCTGCTTATAAGTCTTACTCCTTTTGACTTGTAATCGAAAGAACCTCAACCATATTTGACAAATCAGGTTCCCAATACCAAATACCATCAATTTTCTTATTCTCCCCAGGAAAAACTTTTGTTGCAACTCCATTATCTATAATAGCAGGCGCCAAACGAACTAGAGCACCCATTTCCCTGATTGTTAAATCAGTATCGACATTTTCTTTAGCATTATTAAACATTTCCGGTAGGTGCGTTATGTTTTTCCCTTGTACTACCTTCTCCGCTAGCAACTGTATCACTTCCTGTTGGCGACGTGCCCGATCAATATCACCAGCCTTAGTATCTCTGAATCGTGAATATGCCAAAACCTGTTTCCCCTCAAGATGTTGTTGTCCAGGCTGAAGATCAATTCCTTCTAAAGGTTTATACATACGTACCGGTACATTTAAATCAATTCCGTCAACCATATCTACCAATCTCACAAGACTATTGAAATTAATTATAACATATCTATCAATTTCTACATTCAAAAATTTTGTTAGCGTTTCTGTAGTCAAATCTAAGCCACCATAAGCGTAAGCCGCATTGATTTTATCCCACGCCCCTTTAACCTTAACCCGAGTATCCCTTGGTATTGAAAGCAGCTGAGCTTTCTTATTCTTTTCGTCTAGGGACGCCAAAATGATGGTATCTGAACGATCATTTATCCCTTTTCTTCCATCCAATCCAAGAATCAATACATTGAAATTGCCAAAATAGCATTCTTCGTTTTCTTCACTCCCACTTTCCTCAAGCGGTACATCAACTGGCAATCTAAAATATAAATCGTAAACCAAATAACTTGCTCCTAAAATCGTTGCCAGAATTACAAAAGCAATAATCCAAATTCTTTTTTTACTCAACATAACTTCTCCTTTTCTCAACCATATATTATAACAGTCTTCGTTTGGTCATCCCAGTCTAAAATAGCACCCATATGTTCACTTACAAAACGAAGTGGAACCAAAGTACGTCCCTCTGAAATTGTAGGTGCTGTATCCAATACGATCTCTTTGTTATTTAGCTTTGCTATTTTTTTATCTACAAAAATCTCAATAACATTATCATCTTTTAGGTAGGTGACTTTTCTGGTCGCTTCTTCCCAAAAAAACTCAGCTCCAAAAGCTTCCCCAATAAATCTTACAGGCACCATTGTCCTTTCATTTCTAATTACTGGTGCAACATCAAGTTTAACTGTCTGCCCTTCAACACATGCTTCTTTATTCCCTATTGCGACTTTTATTTCTATTGTAACCTGATCTCTAATTCTATTTACATCCTTTTTTAAGATTAAATTATCCTCTTGAAGCTGCGTGATCTTTTGTTTTAAAGGTTCAGTAGATTTTTCTAGCCACTTATCAAAATATAATTTTGTCATTAATTGTTCCTCAGCCCAAAGAGGAACACTAAAAAGCATTAAAATCATCAAGGTAAATATAACCATTCCTTTTTTCATATAGCGCACTCCTCTTCAATAATCCCTTTCGTTAATAACAAATATTAATAGTTATTTTACACCAAAATCTACAATCATGCCAGTTAATAATTATAACATTAGTTTACATTTATTGGACTTTTTAAATATTTAGTATCTTATTTTTAAAAAATATTTGTATAAACATTTTACATCATTGTTTATATGTTGTATAATATTAAAAACAATAGTTATATAATTTTTTTCTTTTACTAAATAACTATTGATAATGTATTAATGTGGTAACTTAAGAAATAATCGCAAAAGGGATGTGAACAAATGTTAGAGAACAGATTGGGCTCACTTTACAAGGAACGCTCGCGTTTACTGGATACCTGGAGGAATGCTAATACCGGTGACAAAATGAGTATAATTATACGAATTGATGACATCGACGAACAAATTGCTACCCTTAAAAAAAATTCGCCTAGCGACATTCCAAAAAGCACTAGCAAGTTAAATCCGGAGTATTAATAACTAACAGAGTAAAGAAATAAAAAAAGGATCGGCTATGCCGACCTTTTTTTATTTCTTTATTTCTTTATTTTTTCCGTTTTTTTGCTTTCTACTTTCTACTTATCGCTTTATCTGTTTATAAATCACATCTGCTATTCCTATGTTATTATTAGACTTTGCCATTTGCTTACTATATTCACTATCTAGCATGTCATTGTAAATTTTAGTAGCTGTACTTTCTGGCATTAACTCACTTTTAGGAATAGTTGCCCTCATCTGTTTTATCATCTGATGAATGAAAAGCTCTTCTATTTCCTGACACACCGTCCTTAACTTTTTATCATCCTTTTCATTTTTTGCCTTTTCAAATATTTTTTTAAAGCTCTCCTCTTTCTGGTCTGTAATAACATTATTGTTTTTTGACATTAACCCATTTATCCCATTAAGAGAATTTATAATCATTTACTATTTCCTCCTAACGTTTCAAGCTGTTCGTCATTCCCATCATTTCATCGGAGGTTTGAACAGCTTTAGAACCTATTTCGTACGCTCTTTGTGCCATAATCATTTTAACCATTTCTTCTACAATCTGAACATTAGAGCTCTCCAAAAAACCCGCCTCAATCGTTCCAAAATCGTCACAGGTCGGTTGAGCAATAGTAACATCTCCACAAACATTACTAGCAACATAAGTAGTAGAACCTACTGCCTTTAGCCCTCCCGGATTAATAAAGTCAGCTAACTCCAACACCGGTGAATTTGATATCTCTTTTTCAGTGCTAATAATGCCCTCTTTGTCAATATTAACCGTACCCGTATCTGTATCCGGTTTTATATATTTCAATTCCTTACTATTTAAAGAAATACTATTCTCCGGAGTAACATTCCCTTGGGAAGACAACACTCTACAACCATTAGAATTTACTAGTACCCCTTCACTATTTATCCTGAAAGCGCCGTTCCTTGTAAATCCAACATTTCCATCAGGAAGCTGTACCATAAAATAGCCTCTTCCATCTATGGCTAAATCCTGGTTACTTTCAGATTCATGTAAAACACCTTGCTCCAAGATTGTCCTCGTTCCAACAACTCTTACTCCATTACCCACTTCAATTCCAAAACTATTATTCCCGTTTTCACTTGAAACAGTTGGTTCTTTCAACGATTGGTACAAAAGCGATTGGAAATCAGCACGACTTTTTTTAAACCCCGTGGTATTTACATTTGATAAATTATTAGATATTACGTCTAAATTCAATTGTTGTGACTGCATCCCCGAGCTAGCAATATAAAGAGAACGTATCATATCTTTGCCTCCCTATCCCTACATACTTTTTTCAATATCTATTCCATGAAGATTTGGATTTTCTCTGTCATTCGAAAATCCGAAGGCTCCTGCGTTGCAGACCAGCCTCAAACTTTTACATAGTTACACTCTGCCAACATCATTTACTGCCTTATCTAAGGTTCCATCAATTGTCTGAATTACTTTCTCGCTTGATTCATAAGCTCTCATTACATCAATCATATTCACCATCTCTGTAACTGCATTGACATTACTCTCTTCTACCATCCCCTGTGTAATATATGGTTTTAACACATCCACAGGATTATTACCTTTAAAAAGAGATGCCCCTTCCTTTATCAAGGGAGTAGTAAATTGCACAATTTTAAGAGAGTCTACTTTTTCACCTGCACTATAGACCCTTCCCTCTTTATCAACTTGAAAAGCTGCATCCTTAACAACAATATCTCCTTTTTGCCCCAAAAGAGGGTAGCCATTAGTAGAAACCAGACGTCCGTTCACATCAATACTAAAGTCTCCATTTTTAGTATAACGTTCCCCTTGTGGCGTATTTACCGTAAAATATCCCTCTCCAGATACTGCTAACGCACTAGGGTTTTCGGACTGCCTCATGATTCCCTTTGTATGATCTGTATATATTTCTGCTACCTGAACTCCCATGGAGATATTGCCAACCTTAGGTGTCTTTCCTCGTGCATCTCTATCATTTAACCTGTACAACAACATATCAGGAAAGGAACCGGACACAACAACATCTTTTTTATAGCCGGGTGTATTAATATTTGCAAGATTGTTCGTATTTGCTTCTTGACGTCGTTCTAAAACAGATAAACTAAGAGCACTAGTATAAAGTCCCTTTATCATCTCACATCACCTCCCTTTTTTATTTCATATTTACTCTATTTTACCTTTGTCTAAAGGAACGTGCACTCTCAAGCTTATCCAAATTGATAAGTGCCCTAGCGGTTCCAATTGCCACGCATTGAACAGCATTTTCCGCAATAGTAACGGGTAAATGAGTATGTTCCATTAAAAACTTGTCCAATCCATTTAAAAGAGCTCCCCCACCGGTTAAAATTATTCCTTTATTCATGATGTCGGCCGAAAGTTCTGGAGGTGTTTTTTCCAGTACTTCCTTTGAAGCAACAAGGATTGTATCTATAGACTCTTTTATTGCCTCATAAACTTCTACCGCATTTATTTTCAACGTTCGAGGCAACCCGCTAACAAGATCTCTCCCCCTAATTTCCGCCGAACTATTCTCCTCTTCTTGAGGAAACGCAGTTCCAATTTTTATCTTAATATCTTCAGCAGTTCGTTCTCCTATCATCATATTGTGATAACGTCGTATATAGCGTATCAAAGATTCGTCGAACTTGTCTCCGCCTACTCTAACAGATTTGCTTGCGACAATCCCTCCCAAAGATAACACTGCAATATCAGTTGTTCCTCCTCCAACATCAATTACCATAGTACCACTGGGCTCAGTAATATCTAATCCCACCCCTAAAGCCGCCGCCAATGGCTCCTCAATCAAAAACGCATCCCTAGCTCCTGCAGAAAGTGCTGCCTGTTTTACTGCTCTCTCTTCAACGCTTGTTACCCCGGAAGGAATCCCCACCATAACTCGAGGTTTAAAGAAGCATCCCTTTGTCATCGCCTTATTAATAAAATATCTTAACATTTTCTCAGTTACATCAAAATTAGCAATAACCCCTTCTCTCATGGGTCTAATAGCAACTATATTGCCTGGTGTTCTTCCCAACATTCTTCTAGCTTCTTCACCAACTGCAATTAACTCTCCTGTATACTTTTCTATCGCAACTACAGAAGGCTCATTTAAAACTATCCCTCGCTCCTTCACATAAACTAACACACTTGCTGTTCCTAAATCTATTCCAATATCTTCACCTAATTTAAAAAGCAAAAGACCCCACCTACCCAAAATATTATCTGATACTAACTATAGTACTATATTTCTACAAATTAATTAAATATCCCTTTATTTTATTAAATAAGTTATCCCTAATTTCCCTGAGCTTCTTTATATTTTCTTCTTGTAGCCTCGCCTCCCCTAATATGGCGTTCTGCTTTATTTTGTTCAAGAACGTATTTAACTTGTTGTGCTAATTGTTTGTTGATTACCGGCAACCTTTCCGTCATATCTTTATGAATAGTACTTTTACTAACCCCAAACACCGTAGCTGTTTGACGCACTGTAGCAGTTGTATCTAACATATAATGACATACCTCCAACACTCTTTTCCTAATATACTCTTGCATTTTTTCGCCTCCGACTCCCTTATATTTTCTATAAATGTATATGAGAGGAACCCGAAAAAAATGCAAGACATCTTTCAAATTAGTAAATAAAAAGAACA
>JAQUGH010000002.1 GCA_028684195.1 Clostridia bacterium
GAGGCTGAGGAACACGGACCAATATGGCGCGCTACCCAGGGCGGCGCGCGCCTTCGGCGCCGCTTGCCCTGGGCTATCATATTTCGCGCTTTCAGCGCTTCTGCCGCTTTGCGGCGGAAATACACGACGAGAAAAGGCTGCTTGGTTGAAACAACAAGTACCATGGATACCGTTAAATGAAGAGCATCGGTTTCATCGGAGCCATCGCTATTCGTTATCCCAGCGGTCTTTTTGATCGCCGTGCTGCAAACCATCACTCTGTTGGCATTTGGACTCCAAAATGTCTTTCTCTTTTATCTGAAAAACTTATTCTTGGAATTGTATAAGAGGTTCCTTCAAGGGTTGTAACAGCATTGATAATTTGCCCTACTTCTAATGCGGTATTACCCCAAATTGTCCCAGTTCCTACGATCCCTGGACCCATAAGAACTATAATGATATGGGCTTGTAATATTTCTTTTGCTGCAATAATACCACTGTAAAGATTTATAGCTTCTAAATCCCCTCCATACGAATGACCAACTGTTACAGTTCCACAAAGATATTTATGTACCTTTAATTTTCTTACAGCTTCACTTATCTTAATAGGAAGTGCACCACCATCAGTCATAATATAACCAATTCTAAGTGCATTATTTACAGATTTAATACCGCAAACACAAGGAATGAGCATACTATGAAGAGAGCCGGCAATTACTGGTACTCCTTTTATACTTGTTACTCCCAATATTTTATTTTGATAAGGGCTATCTTCTTCTTCCACAGCACATACTTTGAGTTGAAAAGGTGTATAACGAAGTTTCATTATGTGACCTTTTCCAATATATTTTATCATATTAGAAGAATAACGTCCCATAATAAAATGAAATCCACCACTACCTAAACATAGATCTACAGCAGTTGTATTTAATATTACCTTATCATTAGTAATAATATGACCTACTTCTTTTGGAAAAGAATATGCTTTAACTTCAATTTCATCAACTAGAACAGAACATAATTCTAAATCATCTTCAATTTGTATAACTTTAATTACAATTCCTAGAGCTCTATTAATCATTGTTTACACCTGACCTAAACGGTCTATTTTTTTTAGTAGAACAGAGTGTTCTATAAGATCGGAAAATGAATATTTTTCAGCAATAATTTGGAGCATAACAAAAGTAAAAAAACAAATAATTCTTGTTATAAATGACGTTTCAATTAGCATTAATCCAACAATCATTCCTAAAGTATTAGAACCAACGTCACCAAGCATTGTTTGTCCTTTTAAATCATAAGGAGCATAAGCAAAAATAATACCTAACGTAGAAAATATTAATACCATTCCTCTAACTTGCATGATAATTGGTACTAAAAGTAAAACAACTGTTCCTTTAAGTGCTCTTCCAGGTCGTAAATCTAACAAATTAATCAAATTAACACTTAAAATAAGCAAAAACCAATTTATTATCATTTCGCTTTTTGTTGTTGCTATATTAATAACAACCCATGCGGATATTATACTTGTACACACCGCTTTTATTACTCCAGTGCTTAATTTTCTTTTTACAAATAATAGTTTAAAATGCTGTTTTAATCCTTTTTGCATTGAGTTACCTAGCGTATCGTCCAATAGTCCCAATAATGCGATACCGTAGATAGCAAATAAATAAACAATTAGCATGCTGTCTTTATAAAAAAACTGGTACATCAGCATGGTTGTACTTAAAATTAATGGGAAAATTATACCCGCAATAGTTGGTACGGAATCACCTAACCAATTTTTTTTCATAAAAGCCTCACTGCTTATCAATTCAACAGAATATGGAAGTATCTTAAAAGCAATTACATAGCTTATTATAGTAATAATTATAATATTCATTTCCATAATTTCTCTCCAATAGTTGTACATATATTATAAAACTGTTTTCCCCTATGAATAAAACCATTTACATTTCGACCTGGGGAACAATGAGTCAAATTCAAAGGCATTTCTATAATTCTATAACTTTTTCTAAGAGCATCTATAGTCATTCCAACCTCTATCCCAAATCCAGGAGTTAAAGGCAATAAATCTGCTAATACTTTTCTTTTTAAAGCTCTTTGTCCTGATAAGGGTGCATTTAGTGATTTTTTAGTTAACAATTTTATTCCTACTTGAGCTACATATCGTGCAATTCCAAAACCAGATCCCCTTTTATCAGGAGGAAAAACTGCAATAACAAGATCTGCCTCATTTTTTAGGATAGGCTCAACAAGAGCTACTGTTAATGAAGCACTTTCTTGTAAGTCTGCATCTACTAGTATTACAATATCCCCTTTAACAAAGGAATATCCTATTGTTAAGGCTTTCCCTTTACCAACATTTTTTTTCGAACAAACAACTCTTGCTCCATATTTACTAGCAACTATAGCTGTATCATCAGAGGAACCATCATCAATAACTACTATTTCTTCAATTTTATTAGTGTTCCATAAGGCTTTTATGGTAGTGGCTAATCTTTCCCCTTCATTATGAGCAGGAATAAGTACAGAAATAGTGTTCATGTTTTTTCCTCCTTCAATCAAGTGTAGGTAAAAAATCAATATTGTTAAGTATATATTCAGGCGTACAGTTTTTTGCAATGTTTAAAATCACAGAAACTTGTCTCGGCACATTTTTTAGGGAATCGGAATTTTTTTTTGTATTAAAGATATAAACTTGTATTCCTTTATTATTTAATTGAGTAACAATATCATCATTAATCTCATTTTCTCCAAGTACAATAATAATATCTGCTTTTTTTTGTACATCAATCATACTCTTTTCAAAACCACAGTAAACCTCTTGAATACTGGGGCTATACGTGACCATTGCTCCTGCAATTTCCAAAGAATTTATAAACTGTTGTTGATTTTCATTATCAAATGGTGTATCAATAATTATATTAATTTTCTTTTCTTTCAATTTATCACCAATAATATAGGGGAGTGATTCTTCTATATAACGTGTATTATAATTATTTAACTTTTTTTGGTCATCTATTTCTTGTTTTAACACATTATAATCAGACTCTAAACGTTTTATAATATTGTCTCTTTCTATCATTATATTATCTATTAAACCTTCTCCTACCATTGAACTACCAATAAAAATTCCTAAACCAAGAGCCATAAATATTGCAACTAGAGAGGTAATATGGTATTTAAAATCTATTATCATCTTCATTCCCCCTAAAATCCGAGAAAAAGTTTAGCTTTGAGTAATAAAAGCCTACCAAGTTGTGAAAAAATTGTAGATGTTGAAGCAATAACAATAAATGGTACAAATGCAGCTATAACTATATTAAAAACAGACTTAAAATTAATTCTTTTACTGTAAAGCTTACTAACACCTTTTGCATCGACTAAAATCTTGCCAATCATTATCCTAGTTAAAAGTGTACTTGCCATACCTAACCGTCCTTTTTCTAAAAAATCTATCATATTTGTGTGAGTACCTACAGCAACAATTAATTCGGTTTCATAATGATAAGCAAGTAGCATTGCTGCATCTTCACTTGTACCTTGAACAGCAAAAGTATTGGCATTCAATCCCAGTTCCTTTACTCTTTGCATACCTGGAGCAAATCCATTAGAATAAGCGTGGACTACCAATTCTGCACCACATTTAAGTGAACTATCAGTAATGCTATCCATATCACCGATAATAATGTCAGGTATATAGCCACATTCTCTTAAAGCATCTGCTCCACCATCAACCCCAACAAGAACCGGTTTTATGTCATTTATATAAGATTTAATTGTTCCTAAATCTTCTTGATATCCTTGTCCCCTCACAACAATAAGCGTATGCTTACCCATTATTTTGGTATTTAAGTTAGGAACAGTTAAGTTATCTAAAATTAAGTTTTTTTCCAAATTAGCATTAAAAAGAGTATTATCTATAAAATCGTCAAGATTATTTTTAATATTTTTTTTACTATTCTTCAATATTTCTTGAAGGCTTTTTAAAGTTTGTCTAGTGCCTGTGGCGTACATATTATCATTAACGTAAATTGTGTTTTCATAAATTTTAATAATTAGTCCATCTTTAAGCTCCATAATTGAAGATCCAACATTATCCAAAAGTGGGATATTGTTTTTTAGCAAAGTTAAAGGTCCTAAATTAGGATATTTTCCTGTCATGGAAAGGTTTGCATTAATAACAAATTTTACTTTTGCTTTGATTAAGGATATTGCTGCTAATTCATCTAAATCCTCATGATTAATTACCGCTATTTCATGCGGCTTTATTCTTTTAACAAGGTTTTTAGTTTTGTTGTCTACTTTAATTTTTCCTATTAAAAAATTATTTTTTCTCATATATTTTACCTTGCTAATTATTCTCTGATTCTTATAATTAGTATGTTCTACTTAATTTATTTTTTGCTCTGTAATTATTGGTAATATTTTATTTGAAGAGCTAACGTCATAAATTGACATTTCTTCTTTAAAAAAATAATTACAGGATCACATTGAAATGTGATCCTGTAATATAAAAAAATCAACAAGTAGATAGTTTAAAAGGAACTGCTTCAATATTAAATTTAACTTGCTTTATTTCCCAAACGTAATTTATCAGCTATCATAGCTATAAATTCTGAATTAGTCGGTTTACCACGCTGAATATTTATGGTATAACCAAAGAACTTATTCATCATTTCCACATTACCACGTGCCCACGCCAACTCAATAGCGTGACGAATGGCACGTTCTACACGACTGGGTGTAGTATCATATTTTTCAGATATTGCAGGATAAAGTTCTTTAGTAACTGCACCTAAATAACTAATTTCATTAACAACTAATAATATTGCATCTCGTAAATATTGATATCCTTTGATGTGAGCTGGTACTCCCATTTGATGTATAATGTTTGTCACTTCAAGATCTAAATTTCTAGAATGCATCAATGGTTGTTGATAACTGTTAATAGAATTTGTTGGTTTAACCATTTTTGTACTACTAAGTAATTGACGTATTCGATTGGCAAGCGTATCTAAATCAAATGGTTTTAAAATAAAATAGTCTGCTTCAAGCTCGACTGCTTTTTGGGTCATAGCTTCTTGACCAAATGCTGTTAATAATATACTCTTGGGTTTATTAGGTAAATCCTGCATTGCTAGTTTTTCTAATACACCAATACCATCTAAATGAGGCATTATTATATCCAGTACTATTACATCAGGTTCCTCACTAGATATTAATTCAAGCGCCTCCAACCCGTTATAAGCTGTACCGACAACATTTATGTCATCTTGTCTGTCAAAATAATCATTTAAAATATCAACAAATTCTCTGTTGTCATCGGCAATAAGAATTTTAATCTCTTTGCACATTATTTAACCTCCTTATAATAATAATTTCTCTGTTAAATATTATTTCGACAATTGACTTATATTTCCTTCTTTTATATAAAATAAATTTTTTTATTTTATATAAAATTTAGATATATTAATTCTTTATTTTGCATATATGTTTATAAAATTTATTTATTCAACATATATCTACATTATTTGATATTATAATGTAATAAAGTGAAAGTTAGTTGAATCTATATAAAGCTAGCGACGTCCAGCTATGCGGATAAATAAACAAGCCTTGGGAATAATATTCCAAGGCTTGTTTATTATTTTTAGTAAAAACATCTGCTTCAAGAAGCATATTTTCAATAAACACTCCATATCCTCTGGAAGGATCATTAATAAATACATGTGTAACTGCTCCAGCTAATTTACCATTTTGTAAAATAGGACTACCACTCATTCCTTGAATAATTCCACCAGTTATTTCTAATAATCTTTTATCAGTTATACGTACGATCATGTTTTTACCATCAATTCTATTAGAAAGAACCTTTTCAATCGAAATATCATATTTTTTTACTTCTTCTCCTTCAAGCACAGTTAAAATCTGAGCCTTTCCGCATTTAATTTGATTGGAATATAGAATGGGGATTGGTTCTTCGAAAAAAGTATTTTTTATATCTTTTTTTGAAGTACCATAGATACCACAGGTATCATTTTTTTCTATATTACCAAATTCGGTATTTTCAAGAAATAGTCCTACTTTTTCTCCGGGTTCTCCGGTTCTACCTTTTTTAACATCTTCTATAGATGCGTATAAAATTTTGCCTTGTCTTATATTTAACTTTTGATTTGTTTCAGTATCTGTGATCATATGACCTAAAGCTCCATATTTTTTTGATATGGGATCATAAAAGGTTAACGTTCCAATTCCCCCCGCATTATCTCGGACAAATAATCCAATACGATAAGATTTAGTATCATTACAATATTGTGGCTGTACTACTCTTCTTAATTTTTTACCATTTCTGGTTACAGCTATTGTAAGACATATATTTGACTGACTGGATTTGCTAATAATATTTTTCACCTGATCATCATTAATAATGTTAATTCCATTAATATTAGTGATGATATCTCCCACCCTTATATCTGCGTCTCGTGCTGGGAAATGAGTCTCATTATTTTTATCAAGTACAGGTGAAAAGCCGACAACTAGGACACCATCTGTTCTCAGTAACACACCGATAGAATGTCCTCCAGGTGTAAGCGTTATATCAGGTGTTACATCGATATTAATTATTTTTAGAGGTATTAATCCAAAAAGTTTTAATTCTAAGCTTACATTTCCTGGCTTAACACCAATGGGGGAAGTTACTCCTAATACATATTTTCCTTGCGTTAATTCCTCTCCTTCCATTGTCAATATTTTTTCACTATCGTTTACATAAACATCAATTGCCTTTAATATGCTAGGCGGCAACCTTAAAAAAAGTTCTAATGGCTCTCCGACTGAAACACGTTGTTTATCATGCAAATTATAATAACTTTGAACTTGTGGTAACATAAAAGCGGCAAGAAAAGCAATTGTTATAAACACACCAAGAAGTAGGTTCTTTTTTCGCCACATTTATAAATTTCCTCCTTATTCTGGCAAAGCCTCCCTTGCGTAATTTTAATTTTACAAGCTTAACTTAACCGAAAAGAAAGTATTTTATGTTTTAGATATCGTCATAATTAGTCCCTCTTACGTCAATTTTCTCCACTAAAATGAAAATAAAAAAAAAGAGTTTCTTATTAGGGAAACTCTTTTTTTATCCTGGTATTATTTTTCATTTTTTAAAAATAATATTTCATATAACCTAATAATTTTAAAATTAATTAGTCAAAGCATTTGCTTCACTTAATTAATTTCTGTTCCACCCCATTCAACAACACTGAAACCTTTTCTTTCAAAAGAATCTAATTCCTGTTTTTCAATTTTCATGTATTCATCTAAAGGCTTATATACCATAAATACTCTTAACATAGAATCGGGTTTAGGACTAATATCAAGAGGTGCTATTTCTTCATAATCTTGTCCTGCAAAGTAGATAAGATTATATTTATTATCTTGCATTAAAGGCAACCAATACACTATAAACTCATTGTATTCTTTTTCATTCAAGCCTATTTTTGCTAATGTTTCTTGTAAGAAATCTTTAGTTTTACTGCCCTCAATCACAAAACCTTTATCTATTGTCCATTTTTTATCACTTTGCCCTTCCCAAAATAAATATGAAAATTTTCTATTATCATCTAGGTTATAGATTGAACCATCTGGCTGAGCAATAACGTTCCATCCATTTTTATATTCAGGATATGTACAAGTTAATTCACCTTGAAAATCTAATTTCACATCTACCTGTTGTTCTTTCTCTGGATATAAATATATTACTGGCTTTTCTTTTGTTGTCAGTTGATTATCTAAATAATTTAATCCAAGTAAAATTCCACCAGTCACAAGAAAACCGACAAATCCCAACAGTAATACTTTACTACACATTTTTTTCATTTTTATTACCTCCCAATTAATATTCAAATATCTTTTTATTTATATAGTAAGACGTATATTATTATATAAAGTTCCCAAATATAATGATAAATTTTAGTATAAAAAAACTTCAAAATTTCGAGAAGTTTTTTTAATACAGATACTACTATTAGTAGTATCTCATTTCATTATGTCCGCAAAGTTTATCAGTGCAACGTTGCCTAGTTCTTTTGCTTTATCTATACAACCTTTTGTAAAACCTGTTTTTGCGAAAAGATAAAGATGGATATTGGTATAGTGAAACAATTTGCTTCTTGAAATAAGTGTGTTAAGAATGGCTGTATTGACTTTTTCATTTGTCCATTTGCATTCACAGAAAATAGCAGATTTATCATCGGCTGTCCCCATAATATCAATTTCAGTTTCGCACTTATTCTTCGGATCGTTACCCCACCAACGTCCTAAGCTTGTGAAAGTTAGAGCTGCCTCGCCTTTTTTGTTGAGCTTCCACAAATACTGTTTACAGATTTCTTCAAATACAGCACCCATATAGGTGGAAAGCTGTTCCTCAATATTTTTAAATGCTAAGTCTGTCATTTCGTTTTGAATAATAGAAATGTTGGATGGAACAAAGCGATACCAAAAACGAAATAGATTGTCGGCAATGACGTATATCGTTTTCTTTGTTGACTTTTCAGTCATTGGAGTTTCCTTTTTAACTATTCCGAGCGAAATAAGATTTTTTAAATATGTGGAACAGGCACTAGTTTCTTCTCCAACTTTGTTTGATATTTCCGACAGCTTGGAGCTTCCTGTTGCAATAGCGGAAATAATAGCATTGTATATGGCAGGTGCACGAACCTCCTGTTGTAATAAATTATTAGGTTCTTCAAATAAATATGAGGTTTTATTCATAAAGCTGTTTTTAATGTTATCTTCAATCGATAAGTCGTCGTTCATCTGAAACAGATATTGCGGTGTTCCACCTACAATACCGTAGATGATTGCCATATTGACATCCGAGAATTTCTTAAAATACTTTCTACTTTCAAAAAAATCAAATGGCAATATTTTAAACTGAGACGTTCTTCTTCCATAAAGCGGACTTTTGTAGCCAAGCACCTGATTTTCCATAAAAGACATAGACGAACCACAAAGAATTAGGAAAAGCTTTGATGTGTCCTTATGTTTGTCAATCTCTACTTGTAGGATAGAAGCTAATGCTTTATATGCTTTTGCCACATAAGGGTACTCATCTATTACAAGGACAATTCTCTTATTTTCTGCAAGGTCAAAAATATATTCCAAAGCTTCCTGAAAAGATGAAAAAATCGGTGCTTTGGTTAAACCGTCTGTGTAGATAAAGATGCTTTTACTTAAATTTTCAAGATTCTGTTTTGCATTTGTTTCAATTCCGGTAAAAAAGATTGTATCTTTGCCCTTCACAAATTCATTTATAAGTGAAGTTTTACCCACACGTCGTCTACCATAAATTACTGGAAACTGGAATTTATGGGTGTTATAAAGTTCATTTAGTTTTTGCAGTTCACGTTCACGACCTATAAACATAGCTTTACCGCCTCTCAATTTACTAATATACATGTTACTTAATCATATCTTAGCAAATCCAATTTGTCAACAAAAATACTTGTGATGAGGTTATGCAGTAGCCATAAAAATAAATGTAATGGTTAAAATTTAAAAATTAACTTTAAAAACTGAGTTATCATATTGTTATTTCTTCTTTAATATGCTCATAGCATGTTTTTTTAAATCTGATGAAGGATTTTCTCCCCCTAACATTCTTGCTATTTCATTCACTCTATCCTCTTTTTTTAATACAGACACTACTGTTTTAGTTCTTCCAGCTACAGTTTGTTTATCTAACAAAATATGATTATCTGCAAGTGCAGCAATAAATGGAGAATGTGTTACACATATAACCTGTTGACTTTCACTTATTAGTTCAAGCTTTTCTGCCACCTTTTGAGCGGCTTTTCCCCCAATTCCTGAGTCAATTTCATCAAATATCAAAGTACCAATATCATCTATCTTAGCTAATATTGTTTTTAATGCCAACATTATTCTTGACAATTCACCGCCAGAAGCAATTTTAACTAAAGGTAATAATGGTTCTCCAGGATTAGGTGAAATTAAAAATTCGATTTGTTCAAGACCCTGATAGGTTGGTTCACAAGACGAAAAACTAACTAAAAATTGGGTGTGTGGCATAGCTAATTCTACTAATTCATTAACTACCTTCATTTCTAAAATTTTAGCTAACTTTTTTCTAGCCTCTGATAAATATTGTGCTGACGTCATAAAGTCATTCAGTTGATTTTCTAAGGTTATTTCCAGTTCTTTCGTTTGTTCAGAGCTAGACATTAATTTTTCTAATTCGTCTTCTGACTGATGAGCATATTCTAATACATCTTCTATAGTTGAACCATATTT
Organism: Clostridia bacterium; assembly: GCA_028684195.1. GTDB lineage: Bacteria > Bacillota > Peptococcia > DRI-13 > DTU073 > JAQUGH01. Next base: position 10,297 of record JAQUGH010000002.1, read on the forward strand.
TTTACATAAATTCTTAAGAAGCTGTAATCTTTTATCAGTTTGTTCTAATCTTTCAGGAGAATATTCAATATTATCAATATAATTTCTTATCTCAATGGCAATGTCTTCTAACAAATACAAGGAAGGTTCTAATTGATCAGCCATTTTTTCAAGAGATGAATCCATTTTTTTTATTTCATTAAGATTATCTAAGGCTTTACTTAATAGTTCATAGGCTGAACTACCCCGATCTTCAGCAAAGAGCTGAAGATAAGCAAAATTCAAATGTTCACTTATCTTTCCTGCATTTGCAAGTAAATCAACTTCTTTTGTTAAGCTTTTAATTTCGCCTTGAGTTATATTGGCTTGTTTTATTTCTTCTAAATTATATTTAAGGAAATCCATTTTCTGTAATCGTGCTTTTTCACTTGTTTTTAATTCGTTCAATTTATTTTTAGTGTTAATATATTTATCATATTTTTCTTTTACAGTTTTCGTTAGCTTTAAATGAGATATACCACCAAACTTATCTAAAAAATTAATATGTTTATTTGATTGAAGAAGATGCTGATGTTCGTGCTGACCATGAATATCAACGATATTTATACCTAATTGCCGATATTGTCCCAACGTTAAACTTCTTCCATTTACGCGGCAGATATTTCTACCATTTAATGAAAGTTCTCTATTCATAACTATAACATAATCCTCACAATCAACTCCAATTTCCTCTAGAAAGCTCCATACGGTATGATTATTAGGAAGATAGAACGTTCCTTCTATAAATGCTTTCTTAGTTCCTGAACGGATGAATTCAGCTTGTGCTCTTCCTCCTAATAATACTGATAAAGCATCAATTATTATAGATTTTCCCGCACCTGTTTCACCTGTAAGTACATTGAAGTTTTCGGAAAAGTTAACACTTAAATCTTCAATTAGTGCAAAATTTTTAATAGAAATATTATCTAACATATTTAACACCTACTTCATTAAGCTATCTAATTTCCCGAGTATATTTTCAACTTCTTCCAGTGGTTTTATTATTAGAATAATTGTATCATCTCCAGCCAGTGTACCTATAACATGTTGCCAATTGGATCCATCTAATAAAGATGCAACTCCATGGGCATTCCCAGGATATGTCTTAATCACTACAATATTTTCACTATGATCTATTCCTATCACTAATTCCTGCATCATCATTCGTAATCGTTCTATGCTATGTAGTATAGGTTGCTCCTTGGGAAGTCCATAAAAATATTTATTATCATTTTTTGAAATCTTAATTAACTGAAGCTCCTTAATATCTCTAGATATTGTTGCCTGTGTTACATCAAAACTTGCTTTACTTAAAGCTTCTGCTAATTCTTCTTGGGTAGATATGTTGTTGTTTTTTATTATCTCAATAATTTTTTTTTGTCTAAGAGATTTCAAGGATTCCCCCCCTTACTAAAACTAATATACATTTAATTGCAATTACCTAATAAAAGATATGTACATTATTATTTTTTCTTATGTAAAAAAAATAGATAAGGCGACTTATTATAAACTTCATTTTCTGTATTCCATTTCATAACATCCCAAATTTTATAGGACAGTGATTTTAAATAAGACTGTACACATATAGCCTCTTCTAATCCTCCGGGATGTCCTGGATATACAATTATCGAAATTACTCCACCTAAACTTAACAAGTTAATACCTTTTTGTATCGAAAAAAGTGTGGTTTCTTTTTTAGTAATGATATTTTTGTTACCACCCGGAAGATAACCTAAATTATAAACTATTGCTTGTACGGGATTATTTACATGTTTATCCATATTTTCATGACCATCATGAATGATCTTGACCTGATTTAAGCAATTATTCTTTTTTAACAATTCACTTGTTTCTTTTAAAGCATTTTCTTGTAAATCAAAGGCATACACCAAACCACTTGTTCCAACAATTTTAGATAAGAACAATGTATCATTACCATTTCCTGCGGTCGCATCTACTACAGTTTGACCACTAACTAAAAATTGTTCTAATAGAAAATGAGATATTTTAATTGCTCTTAAAACATCAATCATAATGACTATCATCTTTTGTATTTAATTTTTCTCTTAGTATTGAAAAAAAATGTTTTTCTTTTATTCTTATCAATTGAACAGGATAAGGAGCTTTAGAAATAATTATTTCATCTCCTACTGCTAATTCAAACCCTCTTTGTCCATCAATAGTAACCATTGACTCAGCTTGATTTATGACAATTACTCTTACCGTTTTGTAAGAAGGAAGTACAATAGGTCGTGCATCAAAGGTATGTGCACAAATAGGAGTAATAATAGTAACCTCAAGTTCAGGATAAACAATAGGACCACCGGCTGATAATGAATACGCAGTAGAACCTGTTGGTGAAGCTAATATGACACCATCCGCCTTATAAATTGTAACAAATTCATTATCAACATATATTTCTAAAGTAACGATTCTCGATAAAGGTCCTTTATTAATTACAACATCATTTAATCCTCTATAAGTTTTTACAATTTGTTTATTTCTAATAATCTTAGCTTCAATCATCATTCTATCTTCTGTCCAAAAATCTCCAGAAATAAGCTTCTCTACAGCTTTATCAATTTCATATACTTCAATTTCAGTTAAAAAACCAAGTGTCCCCATATTTATACCCAAAATTGGCACACCATAATAAGTCACATATCTTGCTGCTCGTAAAAAGGTGCCATCCCCACCTAAGGTAATAACGCACTGTACTTTTTTCCCAAGTTCAGATGAGATGTGTTCTGAATCCATCTCCAAAACTTTTCCGTCATTTTCAGGTGCATACACAGCAATACCCATTTTTTCAAACCGTTGAAGCAATTTTTTCCCCATTAATATGGATTGCTTTTTACGATAATTAATAATTAAACCAATCGAATTGATCATAATCATCCTCCAAAAATAATCTTATAAAGTATAAATCCAAAAAGCAACCCTATTATTGCAATTATACCATACATATAAAAAGTGGATAATTCTCTTTTCTCACTTATAACGGAAAGAAATATTTTTTCTATTTGTTTTTTCCTCACATCAACTAAAAGAAAGCCATAGGGTTGAAATGCTAGATAATATTCCATAAGTTGGCTTCGTATATCAACAATTGCTAACTTAGTATCTGTATTTCCTGTTTTAACTATTGCTAGATAGGTATGACCCCTTTTCTTGACAAGAATACTTGCTTTTACTTTGTTTTGATATTCTTTTCCGTCAACCCAAGTAATAATAGTTTTGGTTTCCTGTATACTAGATATAGAATACCCTTCATCTTCTAAAAAATTAACTACTTTTTGGTTCGCTCTTTTTACAGTATTTAACTTATGTTGAATACTGCGATTTTTAATTTTTTTATTTAGGTAAATCAATAGCACTCCAACGATTAATATACCTAAAATAACGGTATCTATCTTTGTCATATAGGATCCTCACTATATTAATTAATTTTAAAAATAACAAACATCACATAACTGCCCATCTGTTATTTCTAACATTTCAGCTACACTTACAGAAACAGCAGAATTTGGTGTTCCTGCAGCTATATGAAATTATGAGCATTATTAACTAATTCTTTAATATCTACGCTAAAACTATTTTCGGTTAAATTATTGCCTTTTTGTAACCATATTAAAAATTCAATATTACCTTTAGGACCTTTAATTGGGGAATAAGTTAACCCACGTAAAATGAAATTCATGCTTGTACTAAAATCAACTATTTCACTAATTACTTTGCAGTGAACAGCAGGATCTTTGATGACCCCGTTTTTACCAACAAATTCTCTGCCTGCTTCAAATTGAGGTTTTATCAGTGCTATTACATATCCATTATGATTTAATAGTTTATACAAAGGTTGAAGTATTTTTTTCAAAGAAATAAAGGCGACATCAATTGTAATTATATCTACATTTTCGGATATATTTTCATGTGTAAGAAATCTAGCATTCGTTCTTTCCAATACAACTACTCTTGAATCTTGTCGAAGTGACCAATCTAATTGTCCATAACCTACATCTACCGCATAAACCTTTGAAGCACCGTTTTTTAAAGCACAATCTGTAAATCCACCTGTAGAAGCACCAACATCAATCATGATCTTATTATGTAAATCAATATGATATTCAACTAAGGCTTTTTCTAATTTCAATCCGCCTCTGCTTACATACGGTAACAGATCACCTCTAATTTCAAGTATATTTTCATAAGTTACACTTGTACCAGGTTTATCAATTTGTATACCATTTACATAAACCTTACCAGTCATTATTAATGCTTTACCTTTTTCACGACTGGTTATCATCCCTTTGTTTACAAGCATTTGGTCTAGTCGACATTTTTCCATAAATAATTTCCCACCATTTTAATAATTTCAAATACTACTTACTTACTTACTTACTTACTTACTTACTTACTTACTTACTAAACATAGATATTCTAACTTTTTGAGATTTTTTCTTTTTTAATGAAAAGTGTTTAATAATTTTATCTGCCATAGTGTCTGGAGTAAGCTCAATATTTTTTTTAAGAATTTCAGGTTTACCATGTGTAATAAATTCATCTGGTAAGCCAAGTAATAAAGCGTTGTTTATAGCAACACCCTTTTGCATTAATAATTCAAGAACACCACTCCCAAATCCTCCAGCAACTACATTTTCTTCCATTGTAACAAGATATTTGTGACTTAATACATTTTTTGTGATCAATTGTTCATCTAACGGTTTAATAAATCTAGCATTAATAACAGTACACTCCAAACCATAACTAATCAAGATCTCTCTTACGCTTAGGGCAGGATATACCATAGAACCTACAGCTATGATCAAAATATCAGTTCCTTCCTTCAATACTTCACCTTGTCCCCAGGTAATCGAATGGTAATCTCCTTCAAAAGGTATACCTATAGCCTTTCCTCGTGGATATCTAATAGCTACAGGTCCATCATATGTTAAGGCTGTAAAAATCATATTTTTAAGTTCCATTTCATCCTTAGGAGCCAAAACTGACATCCCGGGAATATGTCGTAGGTAAGAAAAATCAAAAACCCCATGATGAGTTGGACCATCTTCACCTACCAAACCTGCTCTATCAATAGCAAAAAGTACTGGAGCATTTTGTAAGCATACATCATGAACAATTTGGTCATAGGCTCTTTGAAGAAATGTTGAATAAATAGCTAATATAGGACGTAGCCCCTTCAAAGCCATAGCAGCCGCCATAGTTACGGCATTTTGTTCCCCTATACCTACATCAAAAAAACGTTCGGGATATTTTTGAGCAAACTTACTCATTCCTGTTCCTTCAGGCATAGCAGCTGTTATGGCAACTATTTTTTCATTATATCCTGCTAATTCAACTAATGTGTCACTAAAAACATTAGTATAAGTTGGAGCTCCAGGAATTTTATTGATTTTTCCTGTAGCTATATCGAATTTTCCTACCCCATGAAAAGCAGTAGGGTTCAATCTAGCTGGCTCATAGCCTTTCCCTTTTTCTGTTATTACATGTAATAAGACAGGACCACTTAAATTTTTACACTTATTTAAAACTAATTTTAAATCTTCAATATTATGACCATTAATAGGTCCTAAATACGTAAAACCTAGTTCCTCAAAGAGTATACCTGGTACTAAAAGATATTTCAAACTATCTTTTACCCTTTCAACAGCTTTAACAACAGTTGAACCAATAGTGGGTATTTTACGCAGTAAAAATTCTATATCCTTCTTTCTGTTTGTATAAAAAGGATCAGAGCGTAAACGGCTTAAATATGAGGACATAGCACCTACATTTTTAGAGATTGACATTTCATTATCATTTAAAACTACCAAAAAATCTGCTCCAAGTTGACCTGCTTGATTCATAGCTTCAAATGATTCTCCTCCTGTCAATGCTCCGTCACCTATAACTGCAATAACGTTATAATCTTCACATAGTCTTTTTCTAGCCAAAGCATAACCTAAAGCTGCAGAAATAGAAGTGCTACTGTGACCTGTATTGAAAGCATCATGAATGCTTTCTTCTCTTTTCGGAAAACCAGCAAGACCCTCATACTGTCTTAAACTAGAAAACATATCTTTTCTTCCTGTTAATATTTTGTGTACGTATGATTGATGACCTACATCCCAGATAAGTCGATCCTTTGAAGTATCATAAACACTGTGCAGTGCTAATGTTAATTCAACTACTCCTAAATTTGGTGCTATATGTCCTCCAGTTTCACAAACAGTTTGCAGTAACATTTGCCGAATTTCTTTAGCTAACTCATTTAACTCTAATATGGAAAGCTTTTTTATATCTTGAGGCATATTAACCTTATTTAATAATTTCACGTTAACACCTGCCTAGTTATACTGAATTAATTGTTAAAAGATAGAACCAATAAATATACCCAAAACAGAACCAGCGAGTACTTCAATAGGAGTATGTCCTATCAATTCCTTTAATTTTTCTTGAGAAATTTGAGTGCCATGATAGATATCATTAATTATTTGGTTCAGTACTTCAGCTTGTTTCCCACTTGCTCTACGCACTCCTGCTGCATCATACATTACTACAAATGCAAATATCAAAGTAACCGCAAAAAGAGAAGACGTCCATCCTTGCATTCTTCCAACATAAACGGATAAGGATGTAACTAGAGCGGAATGGGAACTTGGCATACCACCTGAACCAAGTAAACGAGTAATATCTATTTTTTTATTACTAAACAAATTAAATATAAATTTTAAAATTTGAGCTATAAGCCATGCTAAAAAAGCTACCCGCAGGGTATCATTTTCTATAATACCATTATAAATGTTATTCATATTACGATTCCCTTGAGTATAAATATCGTACCATAAGCTCTAAAGGTAATACATAACCAGACAAACATTTTAAAGCCTCAATAGCTTCATTAATTGCTTGCTGTGCTAATTGCTTAGACTCATCTAATCCGTATAGTGCAGGATAAGTTGCCTTATAATTTTTTGCATCACTACCTACAGATTTTCCTAATTTATCTTCTTCTCCTATAACATCTAAAATATCATCTGTAATTTGAAAAGCAAGACCAAATTTTTCAGCATAAATCGTCAGATTTTCCAAGTCTTTTGTTTTGGCACTTGATAGAATAGCGCCAGCCCTCAACGCTACACGAAAAAGTGCTCCTGTTTTATGGGTATGTACATAAGTTAAACATTTCTTATCGATAGCAATGTTTTTTCCTTCTGATTGAATATCTACAACTTGTCCACCAATCATGCCCATTGTTCCTATTGAATTTGCAATTTCACTCATTACTTGTAATGCAGACTGCTTATCAGAATAATTCTCACTAAATCTTGATAATATTTCAAAAGCATAAGTTAAAAGAGCATCACCTGCTAACACAGATATACCCTCTCCATATATTTTGTGGTTAGTCAATTTACCACGTCTATAATCATCATTATCCATAGCAGGAAGGTCATCGTGAATTAACGAATACGTATGAAGCATTTCTAGAGCACATGCTACCGGAAGCAATGATTCATATTTTTGTCCAACAGCCTCAGCCGCAGCCAAACAAAGTATTGGTCTTAACCTTTTTCCACCAGCAAATAAACTATACCGCATAGCTTTATGAATAACAGACGGATAAATATCTTCACTTGGCATGATTTTTTCAAGTTCAGATTCTACTAAAGAAATTCTTTCATATAAGTACGGTTTTAATTCCATGCTAATCAGCCCCATCTTCTCCATCTAAATCTACTAATTCACCTTTTTGCAGTACCTGAACTTTTTTTGCTACTCTATCTAACTTATTTTGACAACTTTTTACTAGAATAACACCTTCCTCAAAAAAGGACAATCCTTCTTCCAAAGTTATTTCACCTTTTTCAAGACGACCAATTATTTCTTCCAGTTCTTTTATGTTACTTTCATAACTATCCCCTTGACTCATTAGATTTATCCCCCTTTTCTAAAACTTCACATCTTAAATTTCCTGAATACAGTTGAATATCTATTTTTTCACCAATACTTATTTTTTGTAGATCTTTCAAGATCTCTTCTTTTTCATTTTTACATATACTATAACCTCTTGCTAATGTAGCTAATGGACTAAGAGAATGTAATTTACTAGCATTCAACGAAATACTATATCTGTAATTATCAAGGGTAGTATTGATAACTTGATATAATTTCTCCTCTTTTTTACCTAAATCATCACGATATCTATCCAACCAACGATCAGGTCTTTTTAAAAATCCTGATTCTGATAAATATTTTATCCTCATTCGTTCTTTGTCAATATAGTTATTTATTAACTGAAAAAGTCTATTCCTTTGCTTATTTAAAATCATTTTAATATCATCTTTAACAGGTACAGCAAGTTCTCCAGCCATAGAAGGCGTTGCTGCCCTAATATCTGCTACCATATCTGCAACAGTAAAATCTATTTCATGTCCAATAGCTGAAATCACTGGATAGTTTGAATCAAAAATAGCATCTGCCACTTTTTCAGAATTAAAAACATTTAAATCTTCTGAAGACCCGCCCCCTCTTGTAACCACTATTACATCAATATCCTTACGTTTATTCAACTCTCTAATTCCCTCTACTACTGTATCCACTGCTTTCTCCCCTTGAACAAGAGTAGGATAAAGAATCACTGGCATACCTGGATAGCGACGTCTAACGACCCTACTGATATCTCTTATTGCAGCACCTACAGGAGAACTTACCACACCAATACCTATTGGCAATAACGGTAAATCTTTTTTTCTTTCATTTGCAAAATACCCTTTTTTTTGAAGCCTCTCTTTTAATTCTGCTAAAGCAATGCTTTGCAATCCAATACCAGATGGTAGTATTTCTTCCACATACAATTGAAGAGAGGTTTCCTTAGCGTAAACAGAAACATATCCTCTAACTAAACAATCTAAGCCATCCTTTGGTTTAAAATTCAATTTTAAAGCCCGACTTTTAAACATAACGGCTCTAACATTACTATTTTGATCTTTTAAAGAGAAATATAAATGTCCTGAACTATGACATTTAAAATTAGCTATTTCTCCCCTTACCCACAGACTTGATAAGATTGGGTGATCATCCATAGTTTCCTGAACTATTTTACTCATTTCACTTACGGAGTAAATTTTCTTGTTCATAAACAGCCTCCAAAGTATTTTGAAGAAGCATTGTAATAGTCATTGGACCAACTCCACCTGGCACAGGTGTTATCCATCCAGCAACCTTAGCAACAGAATTATAGTCAACATCTCCAGCCAATTTTCCATTTGCTAAACGATTCATTCCCACATCTAAAACAAGCGATCCGGGTTTAACCATATCCCCTGTAATAAAGTTCGGCTTTCTTATTGCAACAACTAAAATATCAGCACTACGAGTGATGTTAGCAAGATTTTGTGTATGGGAATGACATATAGTTACAGTTGCATTCTCCTTTAATAATAAAACCGCCATTGGCTTACCTACAATATTACTACGTCCCACCACAACAGCGGTTTTCCCCTCAATTTTATAACCATAATGTTCTATTAATTTCAAACAACCATAAGGTGTACAAGAAATCAAATAGGGATTTCCTGAAAGAAGTTTACCCACATTTTCGGGATGAAAACCGTCCACATCCTTAAGAGGATTAATTCTTTCTATTACTTCTTTTTCATTAATATGATTTGGAATAGGAAGTTGAACAAGAATACCATGAATATCTTTACGTTTATTTAGTTTTTCTACCACATCCAAGAGCTCATCTTGTGATGTTGAGTGAGGCATTCTAATTACTTCGGATTTAATACCCATATCTTGACAAGCCGTAGCTTTATTTTTTACATATATTTTGGAAGCAGGATCTTCTCCAACCATTACTACAGCTAGACCAGGAACAATCCCCTGTTCTTTTAAGGCATTTGTTTTATTAAAAATCTTCTCGCGTAAGACTTTAGAAACAGCCTTACCATCAATAATTTTCGCAGACATTTCCTTATCAAACCTCCCAGTAGATTCATTTGAAATTTATCACTATTATTAAAGCGTCATTTGAGAGAAACATAAGCTTCTAACACTCATAATACTAGTAAGATTTTTTACATCACAAAACAGGGCTGTGATTATCTCAGCCCTTGCCTTCAATTAATTACAGAAATAATAAATTGTTTACCACTTAGTAATACTTCGCTTTCATTCATAGCTAACACTAACTTTCTTTACTAATTTAACATTTTCAATCACCCTATGTTTTCACTGCATAGTATCCTTTAAAGTAGATAAATTTCTAATCACGTTACCAAGAATCCCATTAATAAACTTGGCAGATTCTTCTCCACCATAATTTTTAGCTATCTCAATAGCCTCATTTACGGCAACAGCACCGGGGACGTCATCAGAATATAACATTTCGTAAATTGAAATACGTAATATATTTCTATCCACGACAGCTATTCTGTCTATCTCCCACTCAATAGCATATTTTTTTATAATATCATCAATCAATAAAAGATTTTCTATAACACCATTAACCAAATAGCTACTAAATTCCTTAATATTGGAGGTCACCTTTCCTTCTTCACAAAGTGATGAAACTATCTCACTTATTTCATTATTACCAACCTCATGGGCATAAAGTGCTTTCATTGCTAATTCTCGAGCTATTCGTCTTACCAAAAAGCAACCCCCTTTTTACAAACTATTTATTTCTTAGAATACGATTCATTACTTCCTTTAAACTTTCATTATCATCAATACGTTTACCAATAATGTACCCAATATATATACAACAAACTATAAATATTGTTTGTAAAAATCCAACAATAATCACAAGTATACCAAAAGCAAGTCCTGATAAAAAGCCAATTGTTTTGCCTCTATGATTTTGAAATAATTCTAAAAATATCTTTTCTAATCTTTCTAACATGGTCCCAGCCTCCTATTCAACACGACTGACTTTTGTATCCCAACTTATTCTTGTAACTTGTATCTTTATTTCTTCTGCACTAGTACCAGACGTATTCAAAAGATATTCTTTAATGGTTTCTTGTAATTCTTCAGTAAGCTTTGAAATATTAATATCAGGTATTACTTGAATTTTTACTAATATAGAAATACCTCCTGCTACTGTCTTGATAATAGGTTTCACATCACGAACTCCCTGAATAGATTTACTAGCTTTAAGAATAAGTTGTTCGAGAGCTGACAATGTTATATTAACTTTACCAAGTTTTGTTTCTTTAATTACAGCCATTTTTGCAGGTTTAGCCTTAAAACTGCTTAGGAATAGTGTAAATGTCACAATAAAGAGAAATGTTGAGGTCAAACCTAAAATCCATCTGTTATTTACATTTACAAAATAATCTTGAATAAAATCAATTGAGCCTGGCCATCCTAAGGCAATTACTGTTAAAAGCACAGAAGCAAAAACATATCCCAATGACAGAATCCCAATAATAAATCTGTCCCCAAAATTAGTCATAATAATCCTCCTCGTTCTTAAAAAGCTTTACTTAACCTTACAGTGGTCTTGTTCTTTATCTTCACTGGAAAAAGTAACACCCTGTACATGTACATTTACTTCTACAACTAATAAGCCGGTCATTTTTTCAATTGAATTTTTTACTTCACGTTGAATTTCTTGTGCAACTTCAGGTATTCTAACACCAAACTCCATTATAACATATATATCTACTGCAGTTTCTTTTTCTCCTACTTCAACCTTAACACCTTTAGAAGGACTCTTTTTTCCTACAAATTCTGAAATGCCACCAACAATGCCTCCGCTCATTCCTGCAACTCCTTTAACTTCCGTAGTTGCTAAGCCGGCAATTATTGCTACAACCTCATCAGCAATTTTCACAGTACCTTCCTCAGTACGAATTACATTTTCCTGTACGTTCTCTTCCATTTGTACACTCCTCCTCTTATATCTTATTTATTATAACAGAATACCATTTGTTTAACAAACATTGGTAAGTATTTTTTTTAAAATCTTCTTGAATTTCTATACATTAACATTACTTATACGCTGATTTTATTCGGTTCTAGGTATGATTATTACATCTTCTATTCTACAACCAGCTATTTTAACAACCATATCCGAAATCCTAATAATTTCATCTTGACGAATTTCTTTTGAAGGCATAATGATCATTACTGATTGAGATTGCACAACTGCTATCGCTCTTTTATAGCCTTTTGCAATTAAAGTATTTTCAATTTTGGATTCCTTTTCCATAACGTCCGTAATGTTCAATAATTTTTGTTGAGCCTCTATTTTAAATTGTGATGTAGAATTAGGATTATTAACTAAATCGTTCAATATTTCCACTTGTTCACTTCTCATTTTATCCCTATCCAAACAATATTCAATAAAAAAATCATCTTTATTTATTTCTGCATTTTCCTCTTGAGTAACAATACTAACAAGTGGTTGAGAAACTTGCTGATTTTCTGTAATAGAGGGAATACTATTATTTGTTAAATCATCTTTGCAAAGTGTAACTTCTCTAATATTTAATGACGTTATGACAAACCACATGAATGATATACTTAAAAACATCAAACCAAAAAGTAATATGTTTTTGAAACGAATAAATATAGTCATCAAAAGATATCACCTGCTTTCCTTGGGAAGTATTGTAACCTTATGTGCCGGTAAATCAAACATTGACTGCACTGCCCTACTTAATGTTGCTTTTATAGAAACATCTTTTGCCCCATCAGCCACAACCAAGATTCCTTTTACTTGAGCCCCTTTTTCTTTAAGTATTAGAGGTTCACCCTGCCCTTGTGTAAAAACAAATTCTGATTTTTCATCAGTTTCATTTGTTATGCGAGTTCCTCCCCCACTGTCTTGTTCTTCTATTGTGGATTTTTGATTCGTTATATTTTTTGCATAATCATGCTCAGGACCTGATGCCATGGTAATAAATACTGAAACATTACCAACTCCCTCAATTTGGCTTAATATAGACGTAGCTCTTTTAGCCAAAGAATTTTCTATATTAACTAAAGAATTTACAGTCACGTCTATATCTTCAGACAAAGATTTATCAGCTTGTTCCTGAATAGGATATTCAGTTTCTTTTATAAACAAGCTTGGTAAAACCATTAATGTTACACCAATAATAATTATTGCCACAATACCCCACATACCAAATTTACCTTTAGGATCCAATAATGATTTATAGATTTCTTTCATACTTTCACCTTCCTTTTAAAGCTATCGTTATACCTTGTTATTAATTTACTTAAGAAAAGATTACTGAAATTTGAGATTCTCTTAACCCAAAATAGTAGCACAAGGTATCAAGAATATCGCATTTAATGGTTTCTTTCTCTTTGTCTAATACCATATTTTTATTCATTTGTTCATTTTCGATTTTTGCAATACTCGACTGCTCCTTATTTTCACCCTCCTTTTTAACTTCAACTACTTTAATTTTTATGGTTTCAACAAATTGGGGTTCTAATCTTTTATCTTCAATTTTAGAGCCAATAATTACAGTGACTTTACTAATTTGTTCACAGGGGTTGTCTTTATTATTTGTACTATCAAATTTAACTTGCACCTCAACCTTATTTACATCCTTTATTAATTGCACCAAAGTCTTCATCTGTCCCTCAATTCTCTGTTTATAGTTTTGCCTTAATAATTTCTCATTTACTTCCTGTAATTTCTTGCTTTGCTCCAATACACTATTATTCTTCGATAAGTTATTATATTGCCAAGTAAAGGTCTCGAAATCTTTATCCTCTGAAATAATATTTATAATAGGATTTAGTAAGGAAACCAAAACAAATAGCCCCATAATTACTTTTATAAATCTTTGCATACTGTTAGAAGGTAAGATCATATCTAAAAAGGTTGTTAAGAGAATAATTACTACTACATTACGAACCATGTCAATCAAAACATTCATAATTTCACCTACCTAAGCATCACTGTAAAATTAGCTGCTCCCACGATTATTGTTATTGTCATGAAAAACATGATAGCTACAGAAGCAACAGCCGCAAATGTCAAAAATAAACTACTGGACATATCATCTAATACTTGTGCTATTTGAGAATTACCGAGAGGTTGCAATAAAGCTGCTGCTAAATGATAAATCACCGCAATAGCTATTATTTTTAACACAGGAAAAATAACAATAATAGCTAACACAAGTACCCCTGTAATTCCGATGGCGTTTTTTAACAACAAAGAACCACCTATAACAGCATCTAAAGCATCAGCAAACATACTTCCTGCAACGGGAACGAATGCTCCCGTTACATATTTAGCTGTTCTTAGTGTTACCCCATCGACTACTGAACCCGCAACCCCTTCAACTGTAATTACACCAATAAAAAGTGTTAAGACCAAACCAATTCCCACTTTAGTTAATTGTTTAAAAAGGCTGGCAATCTTTGACACCTTAAAATTATCAGAAATATCATTTGCAATAGCCAAAACTGCTGTTAGAAATATAAATGGAAATATTATATTTTGGGTAAATGCTGACATAAAGCTGAGAAATAACAAAAGAAATGGTTGAAGAAGTGCAACAGTTGTCAATCCACCCATTGCCGTCAAAAGAACCAGGAGTACAGGTAGAAGTAATTCCATAAAACTTACCATTTTTGTTATTGCAGCAAGTCCAATATCAATTGCAAGCTTAAATGATCCGATAGCTAATGTAATAATCACTAAATAACAAACAAAATATGCTAGCTTTGCAACTGTACCTTTTTCAAAAGCTGCTTGTAATGTTTGCAGTATAGAACATATCACAGCAATAATGATAAGCTTTCCAAGAAGGGATAAATTTGCTGCTACTTCACGTAAAAAATATGAAAATATATTTTTTATTACATCTTGAGGTGAAACATTCAATTCTCCACTTTTAAACCCTTCTAATATTCGGGAGAAAGATATATTTGATAAATCAGGACTAATCTCACGGTTAACCTGGTGAATAAACTCTTCTAATCCTTCTAAATTTAAATTATTTTGCTGCTCTTCTAAAATTTGTTGAGGAGTCATATTCATTTCCTCATCTTGTGCAATTACTATTTCGGGAAATAATATTCCACACAAAACAATATATAAAATAATAATTTTTTTCATAATTAACCACCTTATGGTAAAAGACTAAGAACGGATTCTAATATTGCCACAATAATAGGTAAAGCGAGAACCATTACCAATAATTTAGCTGCAAATTCAACCTTTGTGGCTGTTGAACCTTCTCCTGCATCACGACATATTTGCGATCCGAATTCTGCAATATAAGCAATACCCATGATTTTCAAGACGGTTGTAAGATAAACAATATTAATATTAGCCTTGGAAGCAAGCTAGTTAAGAACATTTATGATTGAACCAACTTTACTTAATGTAAAGATAAAAATAATTATTCCTGTAGTAAGACTAATTAAAACTGCCACTTCTTTGTTTCTTTCTTTAACAAATACAGCAAGCACAGTACCTATTAAACCAACTCCTACAACTTGAAGAATCTCCATAACCCACCTCATATAATTTTAAAATTATGTTTAATACAAAAAAAACACCCCTTTTACTTCAGAAAATAATTTACCCAAAAGCTGTATTACCATTATTAAGGCTATCGCAACACCGGCCAAAGTAGCTATAAATGCGTACTCTTCTTTTCCTGCTTGTTTTAAAAGTGTATGAAAAATGGATGTAAGAATTCCTATTCCGGCAATTTGAAATATCAACTCAATATTCATAGCAATGCTCCTCTTTTGTTCATTAAATATTAACGTCTACCAACATTTTAATAACTTGACCATGTAATACATTATATTGTCCAATTTTCATTTTTATGCATAAAAAAGAAGAGGGAGTTTTCCCTCTTCTTTTTTAAATAGCTTCGATTAATTCCTAAAAAAATTTAAATAATTTTATAGTATTCCATATTAATTTATAAGCTAAAATATTAATAATATGACTATAAAAACATCATGTTTTTCAGCAATAGCTGATAGCTTTTCACAACCTTATGGGAATCGTATGAGTTATAAAATTATAAAAGCCTGACCCTCTCAAACTCTCAAATTACAAAAGAAATAAGAAAAACGATAATCCTACTATCCTCATCTGTTTGACACTATCTAAAGTTGGTGATCACACTCACTTTTCTTATGTGCTTTCCCTTTGGGGTTACTCTGACTCTTAGGAGTAGGTGGTTTTTTTATAATAGCTCGTAGTCTATCACCTAGTGGAACTTTTGTTTTTCCCTCTATATCGCTATTAATACTCTTAAGCAAAGCTTCTTTAAAATCTTTAATATCTTCATTACGCAAGCCGTTATTTTCATCTAGTCTTATTACAGCACCATATTTTTCAGCAATCTTTGATAGCTTTTCACTAGTTAAGGTACGATTATATGGAGAGTCTCCTTTTTCATGACTAACAAGTACGTCAATTTGATTATCATATTCTGACCATTTTTTATGTGTTATTTTTTTATCTTGAAAAGCTTTGTATATTTTGCTTTTTATGTCAGACCAATAATCTTTGCTTTCAATATGTTTGTTAATTAATTCAGGAACAATTGTATTAAAATCATTTTTAAATCGTAATAAATCATTAGTCTTTTCCTTAAAAGCATAAGGGGATTTATTATTTCTTTTTGCAAATGAGTTCGCAAAAAATTGCAAATCATTTAATGCGAGACCTTTGATATCACTGTTATCCGATTCTTTTAGTAAAACAGCTACTCTTTCAGTATAAGAAAAGCCCTGAGTTTTTAAATCAGTTATTATTCTATCCCAAGGATTTACTTGTGTACGAGAATCTTTACTTTCCAATATTGTAGAACCTCCCTCTGCTTTACACAAAAACTTTTATCAGTCTTATGAGTATCGTATGAGTTATAAAATTATAAAAGCCTGACCCCCTCGTTTACCTTTATTCATTTTCATAATATAGATTAATAATATTTAGTTAAATATATCATATTTTAGTTATAAAATGCAAGTGAAATTTTGCTCATTTCACTTGCATTTTATCTGAATAGCTAACCACCGCTAACTTTGCACAGATTCAACAAATTTCACTTTATAGCAAGATGAGTACAATTACAGCACCCGTACATATGCCTAAGTACTGCCACATTTTTTGATTTTTCTTTTGTTCTTCTTCCACTGATTTTTCTACCATATACAATTGTTTTTTTGTTAATGCAATATTTTTAAGCTGTTCCTCTTTATCAGAACATCCTAATCCGTGACCAAAAACATTTAATAATTCTTTTTCTTCCTTTGTTAAAGGTACTTTATTGGACAGTGTTATAATACCTTCATTCCATGCTTCACTGGCAGTTATTCCATTTTTCCTATGTAACATTGTAGCTGCTTTTGCAAATAAGGAACCGCAATCCTTGTTAATCTTCATTCCTACTCTTTCCAATGCCAAAGGTAAAGGAGTAGAAGAATAGTTTATTTCAGTTTCAAGTAAAGAAAATCCGTTTTGCAAAAAACGAAATAATTCAACCCTTTTACTATAGATATGGGCAATTTTAAAACCAATATAACCACAACCACCAATAATACAAAAAGCGCCAAACATTTTTAACACGAGATCAGATCCCCTCTAATGTTTTCCCATCAATAACAGTTTCTAATGTTCCTACACCTTTTCTTCTACTCAATACAATAATTCTGTCAAAAAACCTCCAATTTATCAGCTCCTTGAGATTAGGTCTTCCCTTTATTTCCTCATAATTTCCACCATGTACAGTAGTAATAACAGTTACTCCTGCTTGTAAGGCATTATATATTGAATCAATATCTTCTTTCTTCCCTATTTCATCAGTAGCAATAACTCGTGGTGACATTGATCTTATTAACATCATCATGCCTTGAGATTTTGGACAAGCATCTAAGATATCTGTTCTTAAACCAATTTGGAATTGTGGTTTACCTTGATAAACACCAGCTATTTCTGATCTTTCATCAACAAGCCCTACATTTACTCCTTGAAACCCAATTTTACTAATTCCATCACTAATTTGCCTAACAATATCTCTAAGAAGAGTGGTTTTTCCACATTGAGGCGGTGAAATAATCAAAGTGTGATAAATTTGGTCATTATTAATAATATGCGGTATGATTTTATCGGCACATCCTAGTACCTGTCTACCTATTCTATAATTTATACCTGAGATATCTTTTATTGTTTTGATATTTCCTTTATCTAAAACACATTTTCCAACAAACCCAACTCGATGACCACCAGGTATTGTTATATATCCATTTTTAAATTCATCCTCCCAAGCGTATAGTGAATTTTGACTCAGTAACTGTACCGTTCTGTCAATTTCCTCCTTGTTAATCAAATATCCCTTTTCAAGATTAAAAGTTAATTGTTTTTGAGATGTTACAGTCATTTCTTTTAAACCTGTCCGAAAAATAATAGGTTGATTAATTCTTAATCGAATTTCTTCAAATTCTCCAATAAAAGATTGTAAACAGTCAATAACTAATTCTTGAATATTAGGAGATAGTGCCTGAAACCAACTTAGTGAATATATTTTAAGAGGTGACACAGATATAATACTTTTCTTAATTTCAGTAGGATGTGTAGTAACATTTTCCTTGTTTATACTTTCTTTAATATCAGCATCTTTGTTAATAAATACTTTTGCCATTAGAATCGCTCCTTTTTAACAACTTGACCAAGTATTATAATATATTGTCCCATTGCTATTTTTATGCAAATAAAAAAACAAGGGGAATTATATTTCTCCTTGTTTTTGAAAATTAATATTGTATTATCGTAAGTTATTTTTCATTTTTTATATGATGTATTTTTGGCTGTTTAGCTTTATGTCTTCCTCCTCGACCAAAAATTCTTGATGTAAATACACCTCCGTTATTTTTAAATTCGTTTTGAATATGATTTATCACCATTTGTACAAACCTAGTTAAATTTTGCGGATTACTCTTTATATCAAGATTTCCATATTTTTGAGCATACATTCTTAATCTTTCAGTTTCTTTTGGATTAAGATTATTCATATCACCTTTGTCACCGTTGCATTTTTCCAGTAATTTTATTATTCGCCTTTGCTCTGTATATTGTGTTACACTTATTGACCTATTTTTCATACTGTCATACAAAGTATTAGTGCTAGTGCTAATAACAGATAATAATTTATTATTATTTAATTTACATCTTACTCTACGCCAATCAATTTTATTTCTAGTATTCGCTAGAATAATATTAACCTTTTCTTTAAGTTCTTTTTTATAGTACTTAAGACGTGCATTATCATAAGTTGTTACTTTAATACCATATTCTTTTTTACACTTAATATATTCATCAATCATGGCACGATTTTTTCTTATAATCCATTTGCATTTTTCTGTTTTGAATTCATTTACAGATATCCCACGTTCATTACAAAACTCTTTTATATCAGCTTCGGTTGAAAAATCATTAAAATTAATCATATATGGATTTCTTAACTCATAATATTTTGCTAGTTTTTCATATTTCTTTTCTAATGATATTTTAAACTGTAATCGATCCCCAAAGTATACAGGGTTTTGCATTTAAAATCATACTTCCTTCCATTTATTATATTAGAATGTATTTTATCACTTATAGATCAATATTTCTATATATTTATAACAATAACTTTTGAAAATAAAACCCCCAATATGTAAACATATTGGGGGTTTTATTTTCTTATTTTTTCCCCTTATCATCATCATTAAGATATATTACTTCATTGCAATTAGGGCAACTAACTTCTATAACATCATCATTATCCAATATACTTGATTCATAATGAACAATATTATGACATTTAGGACATTCTAATTCTACAAAATTACAATCGCATTCCTCATCATTACAATCACAGTCACATTCGCAGTCACATTCGCAGTCATCATCGTCGTCGTACTCATCATCATCATCATCACCGTAGATATCGTCTTCCATATCACCTAAATCTTCATCCAATGCTTCTAAATAATTTTCAAATTCCTTCTGATTAGTAGATACTTCTTCAATAGTTAAAGTGATTTCATTAAGAACATCAATTACCGTAGAAAACATTTTACCTTCCTTACTCTCCTTATCAATATCAAGTCCCGCAGCAAGCCCTTGCAAATATGCAACCTTTTCCTTTAATTCACTCATTTCTTTTCCTCCTTTTAATTTATAATATTATTATACCTTTTTAGGTTAAATATTAAACACTTTTAAAATAAATATTAGCACTTTTGCCTGCTATATTATTATGCTCTACCCACATATTGCCCTGTACGAGTATCTATAATAAGCACTTCTCCATTGGTTATAAAAAAAGGTACTTGAACAGATAATCCTGTTTCTAATGTTGCGGTTTTACTTCCTCCTGACGATGTATCACCTTTTATACCTGGCTCAGTTTCTGTTACCTCAAGCTCGACTTGCTTGGGTAGATCAATACCAATAACCTGTCCCTGATAAAACAAAATACCAGTAGTCATGTTTTCTTTTAAATATTTTGGTGCTTCCTCAAGTGTATCTTCAAGCAGTGAAACTTGTTCATAATTTTCGGTATCCATGAAGTTCCACGCATCACCATCTTTGTAAAGATACTGCATTTCTTTTCTTTCAATATGTGCTTTCGGAAATTTTTCTCCAGGTCGAAAAGTTCTTTCTACAACTGATCCTGATTTTACACTACGTAATTTACAACGTACAAAAGCAGCTCCTTTTCCGGGCTTAACATGTTGAAATTCTATAAGCTGTACTACATCATTATCCAATTTAAATGTTAGACCAGTCCTAAAATCTGTTGTTGATATCATACTACTACCTCCCCTATATTCTAACTACTATTTATGTACAAAGTACTTTAGGTGTATTATTTAATACTTCGCATCCCTCATTTGTAATAATAATTATATCTTCTATCCTAACACCACCCCAATCTGGAATATAGATACCAGGTTCATCAGTTACAACCATGCCTGGTTCTAAAATAGTTTTATTTCGTGGAGATAAAATAGGTTGCTCATGAATCTCCAAACCTACTCCATGACCTAATCCATGACCAAAATTATCTCCATATCCAGCATCTCTAATTATTTTGCGAGCTATTTCATCAGCTTCACAAACCTTCATACCTGGTTTGATTTTTTCAATAACTTTCATTTGTGCCTTACTAACAATATCATATATTTCTCTTTGATGTGCTGTTGATTCCCCTACTACTAATGTTCTTGTCATATCCGAATGATATCCTTGATAAACTGTACCAAAATCCATAGTAACAAATTCACCATAATTTATTACTTTATTTGAAGCTACACCGTGCGGAAGAGCAGAGCGTTTACCTGAAGCAACTATAGTCTCAAAAGCATTTTTGCTACCACCAAGTTTCCGCATAAAATGCTCCAATTCTAGTGCTACTTCCATTTCTGTTAATCCCGGACGGATATATTCCATAATATGCAAATATGCTTTATCAGCAATTTCAACTGCTTGTTTCAATAATTTTAATTCTTGAGCAGACTTTACTTTTCTTAAATTATTACAAGGATCTTCTTCCGGAACAAATATAACCTCAGAAACATATTCATTTAATTTTTCATATAACGCCAATGTAACATCATCTTTATCTAAACCGATTACTTTTAAATTATTTTTATTGAAAACATCTATTAAACTTTCAAACAGACCATTTTTATAAATTATAACATCACAATCGTTTGCCTGTTCATTTGCCTGTTCTTTGTATCTGAAATCAGTTAAAAGATATTTATTATCAGAGGTTAGCAGTAAATATCCGTTAGAGCCAGTAAAACCACTCATATAATATCGATTTACTCCTTTTGTTATAAGAAAAGCATCTAATCCTTTTTCCTTTAGCCATTCTTGCACTCTAACAAATTTGTTCAATAAGCTTCCTCCTTAAAAGAATACGTATATGTATTTATGCTTAGTCTGAGATATGAATCATATCCATCATGACATAAATACCCATGTTTAATAAATTAATTACCATTTGAAGTTTAACATAAACACACTACATTTTCTAGTCTTTTATCGATTACTTTTCTTTATTTACCACTCACAGTTATTCCTTGAATCCTCACCATTGGTGAACCATTTTCTGCATAAAAAGTCAAATCATCACCTATAGCATCAATTTCCCATAACAAATTAAAGCAACTTCCTCTACTTTTTTAGCCGAGCTTATTTTTTTTCGATAGGTATTATAAATAGCTCTTTCAATTGCTTTTTTTTTACTATCAGAAAAATCAGAACTAAATGTATAACCTATTCTATTTTAGAAATTTGGATTTTTATTCAATTATTAAATTTACAGAAGACAAAGGAGTATTAAAATCATTAACTTTGTTAACTCCTTGATTTTTTTGCTCCCTTTCCCGCTAAATCAGCAGTTTCCAACACTTATAATTATTCTAAATGATGCGGATTCTTGCTTATTTTATTAATTGCATTTATAACTTCAGCCAAAATTTCTGTTCTATCCTGTTGATCCAATATTTTTGATTTTGCATAAACATATCCATGCTTATTTACTACATAACTCGGTTTTATCTTGTTAGCAGCATACGCTATCATATCATTTTTACACTGTTCACAATGGCAAATATCAGAATAGTTTTCTAATACTTCATCTAATATTTTACTAATCCAGTTTAATGTATAATTAATGGGTTCCATAATCATTCCTCCTCAAATATTATCACAATACCTTTGAAGATTCAGCTAAAACAAAGACCAATATAGTGTTAATATTTCCTTTTGAAAGAAAAATGTTACAAAAAAGCCAAGTACTAAAAATGGTCCAAAAGGGATAGGCTCTTTTCTCTGTCTGATCTTTGTTACAATTAGTGTAATGCCTACAATACTTCCAACAAAAGAGCTTAAAAAAAGAGCTAAAAATACACCTGGTAATCCTAGCCACATGCCAATAGCAGTACACAATTTAATATCTCCACCACCCATTCCACCTCTGCTTATAAGAGCCAAAACAAAAGGAATGGTAAATCCAATAACAGTTCCTAATAATATATTTATCAAACTTAAATTTCTTGAAACAATATGATATATAATACCTGATAATATTAAAACTAAAACTAAGCTATCTGGAATAATATAATGTTCCAAATCAATTGAAGCAATTACTAAGGAAAGGGAAAATAATATTATTCCTACAAATCCTTGTATGGTTACTCCATAATTTAAAATTATTACACTCCAACCTAAACCATTAATCATTTCTATAACCGGATATCTCCAATGTATTTTCTCCCCGCAATATCGACATTTTCCTTTAAGAAGCAAAAAACTCATCACAGGAATCAAATCTTTTGGACGAAGTCTATTTTGACATGATGGACAATGTGAAGGTGGGAAAACTATATTTTCATTCTTTGGCAAACGATAGATACATACATTTAAGAAACTACCAATTATTATACCGATAAGAAAGAAGAAAATTACTATTTCAACAATATACATTACAAAACTCCTTACTTATAAAATGAAACTTCTTTCAGTGAAGTTTTTTATCTCCTATTAAATTGGAGACATACCTGTCTTGAAATAGAAGCTAGTATTTTGCAGGTGTGTCCCCATGCCTACTTTGAAGTACCAGTATTAGCTTGGTTAATTATTCGGATATATAATATACTCTATTGTATCAATAAATATTAGGAAGAATTATTAATATCCATCAGAATTAATAAAACGACAAAAATTCTCTTTATCATTCACATATTTCAACGCAGTATCTAAAGTAACAGTTCCGGATTTCACTAATTCTCGCATGGACATATCCATAGTTTGCATACCCCATCGAGCACCTGTTTGTAAAACAGTAGGAATTTGATGAGTTTTACCCTCCCTTATTAAATTGCGAATAGCAGGTATAGAAATCATTATCTCAGCTGCTAATACTCTGCCATGATCATCAGCTCCAGGTAATAATTGTTGTGTAATTACCCCCTGTAAAGTTGATGAAAGTTGTACCTTTATTTGTTCCTGTTGACCGGCAGGGAAAACATCTATCATTCTATCTACAGATTGTGAAGCACTATTTGTATGTAATGTGGCAAACACAAGATGACCAGTTTCTGCTGCTGTTACAGCTGTAGATATGGTTTCAAGGTCACGTAGCTCCCCTATTAATATAACATCAGGATCTTGTCGTAAACAAGAACGCAATGCACCTGATAAGGAACGTGTATCACTTCCTAATTCTCTCTGATCTACAACACTTTTTTCATGACGATATAAATATTCAATAGGATCCTCTATCGTAATTATATGAAATTCCTTTTCTTTGTTAATTTTGTTTATCAAAGCAGCAAGTGTAGTCGATTTTCCACTTCCAGTAGGACCGGTAACAAGAACTAATCCGCTACTTCTATTAGTAAGATTAACAAAAGATGAAGGTACACCTAAATCTTCAATATTAGGTATTTGATATGGAACTGGACGTATAGCTAAACTTGGACACCCACGTTGACGATATGTATTCACTCTGAAACGACCCACACCTGAAACAGAATAAGAAAAATCGAGATCACCTTTACTTTGCCAATCAAGATATTGTTCCTCATTCATTAACGTACGTGCAATTTCTACAGTATCATCTCTTTTTAGCATACCAATTTTACCATTATTTGTCCATTGTGTTAATTTACTAGACATGCGAAATATTGGTGGGGCACCAACAGAAAAATGAATATCAGATGCACCAACTTCAATAGCTGTTTTTAGTATCTCAACGACGTCCATGACACAATTCCCCCTTAGCTATTCTTTTTAATTAAAACTTAATTTAAATTGTAAAACTTACTTTATTCACATTACATATGGTAAAAATTCGACATAATTCAGTAAATTCCTTTTTTATTTAATTAAAAATAAAAAATTATTAAGCTGTACTTTGTTTAATAATTTTACTCTATGAATCATTTTAAAAATGAGCTAATTATATCCCCTTGCAAGGTAATAACAGTAATAACCATTTCTCCCTGAATATTAACTCCAGATTCCCTAATTATTCTAAGGCTTGTTAAATAAGCATAACAAGAATACTCTTCTAAACTTTTAATAAATGACAAGATGTTTTTATAATCACCTTCAAATGCTAAGCTAACCTTTTTTTCCAATAGTTCATTATGTTCTTCTGTTGATACAAAAGAAATGACATCTATATTAATTTTATTTAATTCACTCCTATTAATTAAAGCTCGTACGATATTAGCTGATGTTGAACCGATACTTACTTCAGTTCCTGTATCATTATATTTTTCTATCAAGGAATCTACATTTTGATAATTCCTTGATTTAGTATGAATCACTTGTATTTCTTTATCTAGATTAGCTATTTCACTGACAAGATTTTTTTTATATACAAATTGAGGATGCAAAAAAACAAAATAAAGTAATAATACAAATCCAATTATAACAAAGAGAGCTATAACTTTATTGCGAATTTTAGTATTAGTATTCACCAGGGTTAGCACCTCTTTCTATAAAAACAGCAATAATCTCAAATCTAAAAATTCCATCCTCTTTTTTTACAATACTTTTTATATCAATAGTTTTACAGTAAGATAAATTTTCCAAATCAAATACATATTTTACAATATCAAGTTTTTTTGTACTTTCACCTTGTATTTCTAAAATTTTCTTATCATGTATAGATATACAATTAATATCTATATTTGAAGATGATACTTCAATTATATTATCTAACACATCTGACCATAAAATAATTTTATTTTTATAATCTAAACTTATCCGATTATATTTTAAAATTTCACTTTCTAATTCACTAATTCTATTTAAACTTTTTTCAACACTAACAAGCTGTTCCTTATTTGTCCTTAAATACTGCACATGACATTCCAATAAATTTATATGCTGATAATATTTATAGTTTAATATACCAAATAAAATTATAACAATAATAATAAAAATACAAGTTGCTATTTTTTCTTTACTAGCATTAAATTTTGATCGATAAGTTAATGGCATAAGATTTGGTTTAAACACTATGATACCACCTCACGTAAAGATAACCCCAAAGCATAAGCAATTTCATCCTTTAATAAAGATTCAGACGTTTCAAACACATTGTTTAATAAGCTTAATTTTAGATTATAAATTGGGAATTCAAGTTTTCCCTGTAACCTAGATAATATTTTTTCAGCATCTTTACCCCATATATAAATCGCTTGTGTTTTCTCTTTTTTGATTTGATTATGATAATAATTAAGGGAGCGTTGCAGTTCCCTAATTATTTCTTCTTCATTATTTATAATATTATTTTTTTTAATTGGAATAGTGTGAACAAATTGTAATACATCTCTTTGAAAAAATGATACAGATGTACAAGAATTGCCAATAGCTACGCTTGTCCAAGCTTTTTCTAATTCTGACCAAACATTATTTAGGTAAGCAAATTTACGTAGATAAAGATAAGCCATCACTTCTAAATCAATTGATTTAATTTTCAAACCAGATTTTTTAACAAGCGAACTAAATTTTTGCAATACACCATTTTTTGCTGCAATCATAAGTAGCTCCAAATATGTTGTACCATCAATCTCCTTTTCACTCAACTTATTATAGTCCATCGTGAAAGAAGTGTTGCTTAATGTAATATATCTAGAAGCTTCCCATTCAAGTGATTTCAATATATCATTTTTTGGCATTTGAGGTAAATTTACACTTCTTATAATAGCTTGGCGTGGACTTATTGCTATAACGGTAGGTACTCCTGTTAATTTACTGAGCATCACAATTTGGGTTAAATCTTTAATTAATTCGGTTTTGTGTACTATATCACCATCAAAGATTGCACCCGGAGGCGTTATGAATTGTTTAACTTCATTTATTATAAATTTATTCCCTGCTTTTCTCTGTATATGAACCAATATTGTTACATCATCTTCTATAGATAACCCAATAATACCCTTGCGAGTAATCATAATTAAACGCACTCCTTAATTTCAAACATAAATGTTTTTATCTGAATAGCTAACCGTCGCTTATTTATAACTTATTAAACTAACTGATATTGTACCTAGCTCACTTGGAAGGATAGGAATATTATAACTATCATCAATAATAATTTTACTATGATTATCCATACTTAAATATTTGCAGATCACATTTCCATTAATCGTGGAATTATTAGATATTTCTATGTTCTGACGTGCAATTACAACACCTGTTAAATTTAATGTATTATCAAATTTAATTTTCCCATTGCTATAAAGTAATATATTATTAGCATCAATGTTATTATTAAAAGTTATATTATTTCCAACCATAACAATATTCTTTAGTTCTGTTTTATTTGCTACATTTATGTCATTATCAGTTACAAAAACGATTCCTTCAACTTCAATATTACCAGCAATGAGTATATTCCCTTTAACTTCTATAATAACATTATCTAAAATAAGATTCGTTTTACTCGTAAAATTCAAATCACCATTCACATAATAATATTTTTCACCAGTTTTAAAATCATTTTCAGAAGCGTTCCCATATATGATTTTATCAGGGAGTTCTCTTCCTGTATTATTATACCAATCCGAATCAAATTCAGGGAATTCAAGGACTTCGTCAGTAAAATGCACCCCATTTAATTTAGCGTGATTATTAATCGTATATTTATGGTTGATTAGATAATCTCCTTCAACCATAGAGTTATTATCAAATACGCTTTCTAGATCACTACCACACCCATAAGCAGTTAAGGCATGTGAAGTAAACCCCTTGCTATTTTTCACTTCCGCTATAGCCTGTAAAGTATATTTACTATCATTTACGAAACCAATGGATGTCAATTTTATATTATGATTTTCACTTGATGTAACATTAACTTGGTTTGTTCCAATTTCCATGGTCATAGTGGGAACTATACCTTTAAATTCTGGATGTTGCTTTATATATACTAAAGCTTCTTCAATACCAGCCTCTGCAACATAAAATGACTGAAGCTTATGCAACTGTTTACTGGAAATATTCGAATTAAGTGTGGTTATTTGCATAAAAGCCATACTAACCGTTAGTAATACCAACATAGCTAACATAGCATATAAATATGCACTGCCATTTTTATTTCTTAGCAACTCAAATCACCTCCGAGGCAAAAACTTTCCTCGCAATACTGTACTAGTGTTTAATTGTACAACTCCTTGGTTTAATAAATCTCTTTTTAAAAGAACATTTACTACCTCGCTATAATTTGGAGATATCTCATTATTATTTGCTTTATATATAAATTCTAATGTATCTATTTCACCTGCCACCACATAAGAATTCTCAGATAAAATCGTTACTAATGTATCATCTGTATATGTAGTTATCTTCCTTTCAACTTTATTATCATAAAGTTTATATAAAACAATCTCTGTATCAGATACCCTTAACTTTAATTTTTCAGATGTAGAATCAGCCAACACGCATTTAGACAATCTTATATCATGGCAAATTTTATTCATTGCTAAATTAAGGTTTTGCTGAGCTTCAATATTTTTCTCTCCTCTTGCCCAAGCAATAATACCACCATCTAACAAATTACCCACTGCAACTATAAGCAAACTTAACACAACCATACCTATCATAATTTCTATTAATGTGGTACCTCTATTTTTATAATTCATTGCCAATCTCCCATTTTGGTAATAAGCTCCACATGACGTTCTTGTTCAGAAATATTGTAATAAACTGTAACCTTTACTTTAAGTAATCTATTTATTTGAGTACCACCAATACTTTCAACTAATTCATCAATAATATTAATCTCATATTCAAAATCCGTATGTCCTTGGATAAGCTTTCTATCATCAGACATTAAGATCTCTTTATTTAAATTTTTCGCCTTAAGATTCTCCATTATTTCTTGTGCCAGCCCTATAGCTTCTGTTTTATTTGCATTATACTTCACAGTAATAGTTTGACTTGAGAAAGCATTATACATAGGAACTAAAGCAATTCCTAATATTAAAAGAGATATCATTATTTCTAATAAAGTAAAACCCTTTTCATTATTCATCTTTAACACCCTGCTTATTAATGTTGTTGCTAACAGTACCTTAATAACCTTCTTCAATATATACTCTTCCCGAACCAGAAGAGACATGAATATTTGATTTCATGGACTCATTTCCTAAAATGCCGATAATAACTTGTCCTCCTTCAGAAGGAGCCCCACTCTCATCAAAAATAAAACTATTTCTAGGAAAATCAGTTCTAAACAATTCTATTCCTTTTGAAAATTTTTGTAGCTTTTGTTCCAATATAATATCTTCACGTTTAATCTCAATTGCATAATAATCAGGAGTATCCTTACAAAAAGTTATAATTGCTTGAGCTTCTGCTGATACAGCCTCTTCTTGTGCATACCTAAAAAGTGAAACCATAGATTTTGCAGTTACTTGTAATTCTTTTTTTTCAATAACAGCAGATACAGCAGGTATTGTAATTGCAGAAATAATACCAATTATCACTAAGGTAATAATTATCTCTAAAAAGGTAAATCCTTTATTGTTAAACACAGTATCCTCCTAAAGCATAACTTAATAAAACAAATTTCAAAATATAAAAAGCGACCCCTATTAGGGGCACTTTTTTTATAAATTAGCTGAATTACAAATAAAATCATATGCTTCATCAGACAAATCAAATTCATAAACATCAGTAACATCACTAGTAGCTGCTAATACTATATCTGTACCTGAAATCATATAACTATAACCAGCTACAGGAGATGAGGGCTTTTTTTTTAAATAACCATTAGTAACTAATGCCGCAATATCTGCTGGAGCAGATTCTTTCTCTATTTTATTTATAGAATATGCAGATTCTATAATTCTCAAATCAGCCTTTACCTTAGCAACCTTAGCTTTATCCTTCGATTCTCCACCATACGTCATTATAGCTATACCTGATAATACACCTAAAATAACTACAACAATCATCAATTCAATAAAAGTAAATCCCTTACGATTCATTAATGTTTTCCTAAAATACTTCAGCATAACATTTCCTCCTTTAATTTTAGTAAGTTCTTGTTCATATATTGCTCATTACACTAAATATTGGAACATAAATAGACAAAATAATAAATCCAACAATACCTCCAATCACTATTAGTAAAAAAGGCTCTAATATCTTAGCTAATCGCTCAGACATTTCATTAACCTCTCGTTCGTAATAAGAACTCACTTTAAGTAGCATTTTATCTATATTTCCCGTTTCTTCACCAATTTGCATCATTTGTACTACCAATCTTGGAAATACAGATGACTTTTCAAATGTACTTGTAATAGTATCACCATTTTTTATTGATTGCTGTGATTGTAGGATTACGTCTTCAAAAACTACGTTATTAACTGCCTTAGCCACTATCTCCAATGCCAATGTAATAGGAACTCCTGTATTCATTAAAACACCCAAAATTCTTGTAAAACGACTCATGATAACTTTATGAATAAATTTTCCATAGCCTGGTATTTTAAGTATTAAGCTGTCTTTCATTCTCCTTCCCCACGTGGTTTCTATACAATTTTTAATTCCAAAAACTAATAAACAAAAAATAAATACAATTACAGACCAATAATTATTTATGATAGCACTGATATGAATTAATATTTTCGTGAAAATGAAAAGTTTCACATCCATATCCTGTAATACGGTCACAAATTTAGGTATAATATAAACAAGAACAAAAACAGTAGCAGTAAGCGCTACAAATAAAATCATTAATGGATATAACATTGCAGTTTTGATGTTTTCTTTTATTTGTTGTTCCCTTTCATAATGTTCTGCCAGATTCACCAAAACACTATCTAATACTCCGCCCATTTCACCTGCTGTAACCATGTGAATAAAAATCTTTCCAAAAAGCTTTTCTTGTTTTGATGCAGCTTCTGATAATGTTTTACCTGCTAAAATATCATCAATTAGATTATTAAATGCGAAGCGAAGCGAAGAATTTGTTTCTTGTTCTATTATCTGTCGCAATCCTGTAATAATTGGGACACCGGTTTCAAGTATTACGGCTAGTTGTCGACAAAACATAGCCATTTTATTATTGTCAATTTGCCTAGAAATAGTAAACTTCATAAATAAATTTTTTAATAAAGGTGCTTTTTCTTGGATCTCAACAATAAAATTTCCTTCTTCACGAAGACTTACCGCAATTTGATTAATATTGATACCTATTTTGTTTCCTTCAATTTCCCTGCCTCTTTTATCACGAACTCTGTAATAGAATGTTTCCATAACTAATCACCTAATTATTTTTCTCATTTTGACATTTTAATTCACTTCATATGTAACCCTTAATAATTCATCAACCGTAGTAAATCCCAGTTTTACTTTATTTACACCATCCAAAAACATACTATTCATTCCGTTAGATACTGCCAAATCCAATATTTTCTTTGCAGAATATTCTTTTATAATTAGATCTTGGATTTCAGAATTTATAATTAACAATTCATGTAAAGCTAATCTACCTTTATAACCTGTAAAACCACAATTTGCACATCCTTTCCCACGTTTTAATTTAAAAGGGATTTCCTCTGAAACCCCTAAAATCATACGTTCTTTATCCTTTAGTGCTATCTCATATTCCTCAATACAATATGGACATATACTTCTCACCAGTCGTTGGGCAACCACTGCTATAACAGAAGATCCTACTAAAAAAGGCTCTACTCCCATATCAATTAAGCGTGTGATTGCACTAACCGCATTATTTGTATGCAAAGTACTAAATACTAAATGCCCAGTATTTGCGGCTCTAACTGCAATTTTCGCAGTTTCATTATCTCTAATTTCTCCTATCATTATAACATCAGGATCTTGACGCAAAATAGAACGAAGCCCTTTAGCAAAATCCATACCCGCTTTTATATTTGTTTTTATCTGCGTTACTCCAGGCAAAACATATTCAACAGGATCTTCAATTGTCACTATATTTCTTGATGTATCATTAATTTCATTTAACGAAGCATAAAGAGTAGTTGTCTTACCACTTCCCGTAGGACCCGTTATCAAAATTACGCCATATGGCACTTTTAAAAGTTTTTTATATTTTTTTAATAGTTTAGGATGAAACCGTAATTGATCTATAGTTAAAAATGCATTCTCATTATCTAGTATACGAATAACAATCTTTTCACCAAATATAGATGGTATACTAGAAACACGTAAATCAATATTCTTTTCATTAAATTTTATTTGCATCCCACCATCTTGCGGTAATCTTTTTTCTGCAATATCCATTTCAGCCATTATTTTAATACGAGTAACCAAAGCAGGATGTATTGTATTTGCCATAAATAATATTTCCCTCAAAATGCCATCTACTCTTAACCTAATTCGCAAATCTTTTTCTCTTGGTTCTATATGAATATCACTAGCACCTTCCTCAACTGCCTTTTGCAGAATTGTATTTACTGCTTTAATAACAGGAGCGTCATTGTCCCTACTAACAACATTATTTACATAAGTTAGTTTATCAGCATCGCCTTTTTTTATGTCAAATTCTGCTGTAAGGGCTTCCGATAAACCATAATATCTCTGAATAGCATTTGTTAGTTCATGTTGACTAGTTATTACAGGTTCGATATCTTTACCTAAAATAAATTCCAAATCTTGTATTGCAACTAAATTTAGAGGATCACTCATAGCAACAATAACTCTATTTCCACTAAATGCGACAGGAAATAGTTGATGTCTACGTATAAGTGTCTCCGGTACTTTATTGATAAGCTTCTCATCAGGGATTAACTGACTTAAGTTTACTCGTTTTATACCAAGCTGATATTCTAATGTATTAATAATATCCTCTTCATTAACAAAATTATTATCTACTAATATTTGTCCTAATTTATAGCCTGTTTTTTTTTGTATCTTTAGAGCATCCGTAAGTTGTTGCTCCGTAAGTATCTTTGCATCAACCAACAAATTCCCCATACGTTTTCGTTCATTTATAATCATAGTCACCACGCCTTTATTATATTTTTATTTATTCTACACTTTACTTGAATATCCTTTTTTTTTGAATAAAAAAAAAGCTAAAAATAGCTTTTTTAACAATTAGTTATTGTTATGACATTTTATATCTTATATTATGATTTATATCTCTTTACTTAAGGGAATATCTTCATTTGTATTTTTATGATCTTGTAAGATGGAAATGATTTTATCAATTATTTCTTGAAAATCCATGTCCGAAGTATCAATACAATAATCAGCATAGTTGTATAATTCTTCTCTTTCCTCCATTAAATCAAGTATAGTTTGATATAGATTCCCCTTGCTCAATAAAGGTCTATTATTTCTTCTTTTCACTCTTTCAAAAATAACATCTGGTCTTGCAGATAAACAAATTACGATCCCTTTTTCTGCAAGTAATTTAATGGTTTTTTTATCCAAGATAAATCCCCCACCTGTTGCAAGAATACAATTTTCTTTTTTTACTAAACGTTTAATAGCAAGATTTTCTTCTGAGCGGAATCTCACCTCTCCATATTTGTTAAAAAGCTTAGAGATTGTCATACTTGTAACAGCTTCTACCTCTTGATCACTATCATAAAAGTCTTTATTTAATAATGTGGCTAATCTTTTCCCTACTGCAGTTTTCCCAGTACCCATAAAACCTATAAGAATAATATTAAAATCAACTTTCATACTATTTACCCCCTAATCATAATATATATTCATCTAAATAGCTTACCGTCGCTAAGCTCAGTGTTACATTCAGTAGAGACTAACGAACAATTTTGTGAGCATTACTATTGTATCAATGAACCAATTAAACTTAAGTAGGCGATAAAAGATCTCCACTGAAATAAGTTACACTTTATTTACAGTATTATTATTAATAATTTTTTCAAATAAACGCAAGATCTTAGTACCTATAAATTCCCTTTTTGAAATAGCAGGTACCAAAATTGTGTAACATCCTGCAATATTCCCTCCTAATATGTCCGTAAAAATTTGATCACCAATTACAATTACTTGATGGGGCTTTAATTCCATCAAATCTAGTGCTTTAAGATATACACTTTTCCTTGGTTTAATAGCATGTGCAATATAAGGAATTCCATATTGATTAGCTATATCTTGAGTCCTTATTTCCCCTGCATTTGTTAAAATAAATATTTTGTAATGACAAGTAAGTGCCTTAATTAGTAAATTATGCGCATCTTCATTAACTATACTATTATCCCATGGAATAATAGTATTATCCAAATCAATAATAATTCCTCTTTTCCCTGTTAACCAATAACTATCAAGATCTATATTACTGATTGAAGTAACTACCTTTTTAGGTTTTAAAATATCCATAATTATCCTTTGCTTTACTTTATTATATTATGCTTAAATAATAATTAAACTTGCTACATATTAAAATGTCTATGTAATATATTACCATAATAATAAAATAACACAAGACTAAGAATGTAAATAAAAAATATTTTATTTCTGTAACGGTAAATTATTTTTATTTGCTTGTTTACTTAACAGCATTACTAATATATAATTAATATTGAACTTATATCTTTCCTTCTTATATATTTATTTTCTTTGACTCCGTGAGGAGTCATCTTTTTATATATTTTTGCTTTATTAATTGTTTATTGTGGCTTATACTTAAGAAGTGATTCCAAAGATTAGAAAAGAAAAGTTCAACGATAAGGATGGTGAGTAAATGGAAAATGAAGTTTTCCAAAGTAAAGTTCTTGATTATCTAGCTAATCAGACGCAAGAAATAACCGAAATGAATAGTAAATTTACACAAGAAATGACCGAAATGAATAGTAAATTTACACAAGAAATGACCGAAATAAAAGATAAACTTAGCTCAGTTGAAAAAATTGTTATAAACATTGAGCAAAACCATAGTAACAAACTTGGTATTCTCTTTGATGCAATTGAGCAACATTCTGAACAACTTGACAGAATCGAAAAAAACGTCAGTTTGCATGAAGAATACATTATGAAACGTATTAAATAGAAAATGCCGAACCAAGCCCGAATACTGGGAAGGATAGTGAGCAAATGGATAATGAAGCATTTTAAGGTAAAGTTCAAGATTATTTAGCAAATATGTCTCAAGAACTGACAAATGTTAAATCAGAACTAACTGATGTTAAATTAGATCTTACTGATGTTAAATCTAAAGTAACAAATATTGAAAAATTAACTACCACTATGGAACGTGTCGAGGCAAAAGTTGATGTACTTCAATTAGAAACATCTCATATACGAAGGATTAAATAACATTTCTTGCATAATACAAAAGACTACTAACCACAAAGGATAGTAGTCTTTTTTTTATATATGAAAAATATTTAACTTAAATTTTTTATTAGTTTCTCAAGTGCCTTTTTTTCTATTCTAGAAACATATGAACGAGAAATACCTAATATTTTTGCAATTTCCCTTTGCGTTTTTCTTAAACCGTTAAAAATTCCAAAACGCATTTCTAGTACCTTTCGTTCTCTAATATTTAAATATTTTATTTTTGAAAGCATTTCCTGATATTCCACATTAGTTTGCACGATATCAGGAACTATATCTGGATGAGTACCTAATATATCTATAAGTGTTATCTCATTTCCTTCTTTATCTATACCTATAGGATCATACAAAAACACTTCTCCTTTACTCTTTTTAGTAGATCTCAAGTGCATAAGAATTTCATTTTCAATACAACGTGCCGCATAAGTAGCAAGTTTTGTACCTTTTCCCGCATTATATGTATTTATTGCTTTAATCAGCCCTATTGTGCCAATTGAAATTATATCCTCCTTATCATCACCAGCACTCTCAAACTTCTTCCCTATATGAGCAACCAATCTTAAATTATGTTCAATTAGAATATTTCTAGCATCACTATCACCTTTAGAAGCCTTGTTTAAGTACAATTTTTCTTCCTTCTCTGAGAGTGGATGTGGAAAAGCATTGTTATTAAGATAATATGCAAAAAATATTAGACTATTAATAAGTGTTACAGCAGTTATAATTAATGTACCCAATCCCATTATCATTCACCTCCATTTTTTTATGTAATCATTCTAAATTGTATTTAACTAGCACACAAAATGTGCATGGATACATAAAATAAATATTATTAATTAACATAAATGTAAAAATCTTTATTGAATATCTTTGCCTTAATTACAGAAAATAGAGATGTTACAAAAATAATTACAAAACAAGGAGGAATTAAAATGTCTCGTAATACTAATAAAACTGCTGTTCAAGGTGCAGCTAATTATCTTGATAATATGAAATATGAAATGGCTGGAGAGTTAGGATTAAATAATTATGCCAATATTGATAAAGGAGATTTAACTGCACGTCAAAATGGATATGTAGGCGGTTCGATGACAAGAAAGCTTGTACAATACGCTGAGGAACATATGAAAAATCAGCAGTAGATATTAAGACTGTAATATGTTGTAAAGCAATAAAAACCGTGTAGTTTTAAAACTACACGGTTTTTATTGCTTTGTTAAAATTATTAAGCATTTTTAGTGTCTGATATACTTTTAATACTTGATGTACCTTTAGTATTTTCTGTACACTTGTTATCCGATGTCGTTTTAGTATCCGTTTTTTCAGTAGTAGCAGTTTTACTATCACTTTTATTATTTACATCTAGGTTGCCTGAATTAGAATGGGTATCCTTACAATAAAATCCAGAACATTTATATATAACATTAACATTCTTACTAATTATACGTTTTACAGAAGAACCACAAGTTGGACACTCTACCAGAGCCTTCTCTATAATTCTTTGATTTATTGTAAATACACCACATTTAGGACAACGATAGTCATATGCTGGCATCTATTCCACCTCCTCAACAAGAAGCCCTATTAAATATAATTTTAAAAATAATCTACTCTAAAATGCTACGTTATTAATTGTAGTTCCATAATATAATGCTGTCAAGACATCTTCTGAAAAACATGACATAGTCATTTTTTACTTCGTATTTTTAAGATAAGAAAGAAGATATTTTGCTATATAACCTGTTATTAAGCCTGTAGGTAATCCTGTTATAAGTAGAATTGGCAAATAAAAAATGACATATTTTGTTTTAATTAATAAAATAACCATTAGAACTTGTCCTATATTATGAGCTAATGCTCCAGCTATACTAATCCCAATAATACTAAAAACTACTACATATCTTTTCAAGAAAGACATAATCAATGTACTTAGGATAGCTCCTGAAAGACTAAGAAAGAAGCTCACAGAAAGAAAAGTTCCAGCTAAAAAGGATACAAAAAACACTCGTAATAATGATACAGTGATCCCCTCTTTTAAACCATATAAATAGATTACAAGAAGAGTTACGATGTTTGCAAGTCCTAACTTAATTCCAGGTATTGGCATGGGATATGGCATCATCATTTCTATAAATCCTAGAGCCGTAGCAACCGTAACCAAGAGAGATAGGTAGACTAATTTTTGTGTTTTAACCATAATTAATTCTCCCTTTTTTAGCGAGTTATCGCATCAGGCAATTCTTCATTATCAATATAAACCACTACTTCATTTGGAACACATACTATAGACTGTCCAGGGTTTTTAATCCAACCTTGTTTAATACATATTTTTTCCGGACAAGTAGATTCGACCATTCGCACCATACCATCTTTTATTTCAATTATCGACAAACCAACTTTGCCTTCAATTTCGAGACGCTGAACATTTTCGTCATTTTGCAGATGTATATATTTTACAATTTCACCTTTCGACTTAACTATAACTTGTCCTTTAGATGGAGCATGATTAAAATACAATTGAATTAAGGCATACGTAAATAAACTCACTATAAAGATGATTATCAATAATCGTTTATCTGCTTTTGTCATAATAATTATTTAATCACTACCTTTTCAATAAGACCAGAAGTCATAAGTATTTCTTGATCCGCATTAACAAGGACAGCTTCTATCCCTTCTAACTCTTCAGCTAGAGCCAAAGCCTGTTGAGATTTCATAAGAAATAATGCTGTGGAAAGAACATCTGCTGTAAAAGCATCTTTAGTAATAACGGTCACACTCATATTATCACCAACTGGAAATCCTGTTTTGGGAGAAATTATATGGTTATATGTTCTACCATTAATTTCAATACTACGATAATAATCACCCGATGTTACTGCAGATTCATCCACCAAAGAAAGTATACCTACTAAAGAAGAAGTATCTCGGGGATCTTGTATTCCCACTTTCCATGGTTTCTCGTTATCCTTTTTCCCTAGAACTCTAATATTTCCGCCTGCATCGATTAATGCACTTTTTATACCCTGATTTTCTAATATATTAACAGCTTTTTCTACAGCATAACCCTTAGCAACAGCCCCTAGATCAAGAGACATACTTTTTTGGGACAAATAAGCAGTACATAAATCTTCATTTAAGATAATTTTTTTACTATCAACAAGCTCAAGCACTTTTTGGATTTCTAATGAATTAGGCACTTTTTGTTTTTCTTGACCAAAACCCCATAGATCCATTACTGGCCCAATTGTAATATCAAAAGCTCCATTTGTTAGTTCAGTATATTCTTTTGCCAATTTCAATATATTAACTACATCTTTATCAACAGTAACTGGTTCTATCCCTGCCATTTTATTAATTCTACTAACATCACTTGCATTACATGCTAATGAATCGCCTTCCGAAAAACGATCAGTTAAATCAGCAATACGGCGCATTTCCACAAAGGCTTCTTCTGTAGCTAGTTTTAAAAGGTCAGTATCAGTACCATATGTACTGATACTGACCAAAGTATCCATAAGAAATTCTTCGCTTTGATACTCACAAACTTGCTGACTTCTCATAATACGACTACCAATAAACATGACTAAAAAAAATAATACAATTGCTATAACAAAACAATTCTTTTTCATATTACTTACATAATCCGCAATTATTACAAGCTACAGAACTTTGAGTATTATTCGTATCTTCTTTATTAATTGCTTCAATATTTATTGGCATAATTTTTTCAATTGCGTTTGTAGGACATTTATTTACGCAGATACCACAATTAGTACACTTAGAATAATCAATTTCAGCTAAACCACCTGCTCCATTATCTACTACAGCAATCGCACCCTCAGGACAATTTTTTTCACAAAGCTTACATTTAATACAAGCAACTTGGCAAGCTTCTTTTGCTAACTTTCCCTTATCTCTATTACTACAACGAACATGGACAAGTTTAGATGCGTCTATCAACTGAATAACACTCTGTGGACAATATTCCACACATTTATTACAACCTACGCAAAGGTCATAATCAATTATCGGTAAATGATTATCGCCCATTGTAAT
Organism: Clostridia bacterium; assembly: GCA_028684195.1. GTDB lineage: Bacteria > Bacillota > Peptococcia > DRI-13 > DTU073 > JAQUGH01. Next base: position 49,694 of record JAQUGH010000002.1, read on the forward strand.
GCATCCAAACGGACAAGCATCAATACAACTACCCAAACCAATACAACTATAACTACAAACTTTAGGTCCGCCAAACATTGTTTTTGCGGTGTAACAATCCAGAATGCCTTCGTATTCATAAAGGGATACAGCTTTGTCCTGTCCTCCATTACACATAAGTTGAGCTACTTTACGTTCTTTGCTTTCGCCTACATCTGCTCCCATAATTCCAGCGATTTTTTTACGCACCTCGTCTTTACCTGGACCACAAGCAGCAAGTGGTGCTGTTCCAACAACAATAGCTTCAGCGTACCCACCACAACCCGGGAAACCACATCCGCCACAGTTAGCTCCAGGTAAAGCATTTGTGATAGCTTCTACACGTGGATCAATGTCCACGACAAACTTTTTATTAGCTATACCTAGAATTATTCCAAATATAGCACCCATAACAGCTAAACTAATAATAGCATTTATCATAAATTAATACCTCCGTACTATTTATTGAAGTCCAGTGAAGCCCAAAAAGGCTATCGACATTAAAGCGGCAGTAATAAGAGCAATCGGCATACCCTCAAAGCATTTTGGAACATTCGCATCTTCTAGTCTTTCCCTAATTCCTGCAAATAAAATTAGTGCCAAAGTAAATCCTAAAGCGTTAGCAATACTATTTGTCAAAGTTTGAGCAAATGTATAGGACTTTTGAATATTGATAATAGCAACACCTAGCACTGCACAATTAGTCGTAATCAGCGGAAGATAAACCCCTAATGATTTATATAAATCAGGACTGGTTTTGCGAATAACCATTTCCACAAACTGAACTAAAGATGCAATAACTAATATAAAGGCTATCGTTTGTAAATATTCAATCTGCATTTTTTCAAGAATATAACGCTGTATTAGCCAAGTAAGAGCAGAAGCCAATGTCATAACAAAAGTAACAGCCATTCCCATACCGAGGGCAGATTTTAATTTTTTCGAGACACCTAGAAATGGACATATACCAAGAAATTGAGATAATACTATGTTATTAACCAAAACCGCTCCAATAATAATCAACATCATTTCGCGCATTTGTCAGCCTCCTTTACTAGCTATTAACCGAATGCTTAGTTCGGTTTTGTATTTTGTTAAGAAAAGCAAGTACACACCCCAATGTAATAAATGCTCCTGGGGGAAGAATCATAATTAATGCTGATTGACCAAATATTGCATATCCTAAAAATGTTCCTGCACCAAGAATCTCTCTAAAGGTACTAACTACAAGTAACGCAAGTGTATATCCTAATCCCATCCCTAACGCATCCATAATTGAAGGTGCTAGAGAATTTTTATTTGCAAAAGCTTCAGCACGTCCAAGAATTATACAATTAACAACGATAAGCGGAATAAATATCCCTAAACTCTCAAATAATTCTGGCGTAAAAGCATGCATTATCATTTCTATCATGGTAACAAAGGTAGCAATAATAACAATATAACACGGGATGCGTATGCTATCAGGAATAACCTTACGGAGTAATGAAATAACAATATTAGAAGCAAGAAGTACAACGGTAAAAGCAATTCCCATTCCAAGCCCATTAAAAACTGATGTAGTTATAGCAAGAGAGGGACACATTCCTAAAGTAAGACGAAATAATGGGTTTTCGCTTAATATCCCTTTGCTGAATTCTTTCCCCAAATTCATAGTAACAATTTACCTCCCATTTTAAAATTGTCATGTTTTTTTAAAAAGACAATTTTTTATTTTGCAAAATTACTTATAAAGTGTTGCCTAGCTACATTTACACCACTTGCAACGGCTTTAGAAGTAATAGTTGCAGCAGTTATAGCCAAAACCTCATTATCCTGTACAGACTCTTTTTTTACTATTTCAATAGAACTTTCAGCATTTAATCCTTTAAATCGATCGCTGAAAAAGCTTTCCTTTGAATTAGCTCCTAAGCCCGGTGTTTCTGATTGACTCAATATTTTTATTGCAGTTATTTTTTTACTATTGATATCAAATCCGACCAACATCTCTATTTTCCCATTATAGCCATTAGGTTTTACAGTATAGATAACTCCCACTGGAATATTGCTTTTATATGCAATATTTACTTCCTTAACAACTTCATCAGAATCATTTGTGATATATTTCTTACTTTCATCTTTAACATCATCTGCCCCAGGATATACATCATTAAAACTGCTTTGCTTTTTTTCTGCATTTTGTTGTTCTATTAAGGGATCAGTTATGCCATTTACATAAGAAATAGAAAATCCAGCAATACTCGCTACGATTAATAAAAATAAACTAAGCTTTAATACTTTACGCATGTTGTCTTACACCCCCTAATACACGGGCTTTCGTATAGCGATCAATCAAAGGAGTTACCATATTCATCAACAATATAGAATAACATACGCCCTCTGGGAAACCACCTTTCAAACGAATAAGAACTGTCAACAAGCCACAACCAATACCAAAGATAATCCTACCTTTTTTCGTTATCGGACTGGTTACCCAATCGGTTGCCATAAAGAATGCGCCCAGAAGCAATCCCCCGGCAAAAAGGTGATACAAAGGAAACCAAGACCCTTCTCCATTAGCTACACCAACTATAGCAGTTAGAGCAAAAACTGTACCTAAATATGAAAATGGAATTCTCCAGTCTATATGACCTTTAACTAGCAGATAAAGACCACCAATAATTAAAGCCAAAGCACTTGTTTCTCCTATACATCCTCCTATATTACCCATAAACAATTGGCTTATAGAAGGTAATTCTTGCACAACTGATTCTTTAATCATTCCTAGTGGTGTTGCAGTTGTTACCCCATCAAATGGTGCAGTCCAATTAGTCATAGCCACAGGCCAAGATGCCAAAAGAAAACCTCTTCCAATTAAAGCTGGATTAAAAATATTATTGCCAAGCCCACCAAACATTTGCTTGCCAATTATGATAGCAACGGCTGAACCAATTGCTGCAATCCATAGAGGAATAGAAGGTGGTAAACAAAATGCTAGTAATAATCCAGTTAAAATAGCACTACTATCTTTAATAGTTATATCCCTTTTCATCATTTTTTGCGATATATATTCACTTATAATAGCTACAACAATACAAGTTACAATAACCTTCAGCGCTGCAAAATGGAAATAATAAAGTGCAGCAATTAAAGCAGGTATAAGTGCCACAATAACATCTCGCATTGAATTTGAAACATTATTACTACTGTGAATATGTGGTGACGAGGATACCACAAGTAGATTATCTTTATTTGCCATTACTTTTTACCTCCATTACTTCTAGCTTTAGCTCTAGCAGCTCCGATGGCCAGCTTAGCCCTTCTAATATATTGAACAAGAGGAATGCTTGCTGGACAAACATAAACACATGAGCCACATTCAATACAACTCATTATATTATTTTTCTCAGCTTCTTCCCATAATCCACGTTTTGCCAGTTTAACAATAGTAGTAGGCTCCAAAAACATAGGGCAAGCATCAACACACTTTGCACAACGAACACAATTATACTCTTTTCCATCTACTCCAAGCTGTTTTTTAAGTACAACAATTCCCGAGCTACCCTTAACAATCGGAATATCATCAGTAAATACTGTTTTACCCATCATCAGTCCGCCGGAAATAATTTTATCAATATCACCGGTAAAGCCACCGCTCTCTTCAATCAAATCACTAAACAAAGTTCCAATTCTAACCAAATAATTAGCAGGTTTTTTGATTCCATCACCACTAAGAGTGGTAATACGTTCAATAAGTGGTATTCCTAATTCAATAGCATCAGCAACTGCGACTGCTGTTGCTACATTATTAACAATAACACCTGCATCAAGTGGTAATCCACCTACAGGAACCTCCCGCCCTGTACAAGCAAAGATTAATTGCTTTTCAGAACCCTGAGGATACTTTTCTTTAAGTGCAATAACCTCAATGTTTTCCTCTAGTTCACAAAGCTTAGTCAATTTTTCAATAGCATCAAGTTTATTTTCTTCAATAGCTATAATTCCTTTTTTACAGCCAGTGCTCCTTAATTTATAACGAAGCCCAGCTATAATACGTTCTGGCTTTTCTAACATAATTCGATGGTCAGCCGTTATATATGGTTCACACTCAACTCCATTTAATATAATAAATTCAGCCTGTTTGTTTTCTACAGGCGCATACTTAACATGGGTAGGGAACGTTGCTCCACCCAATCCAACTATACCAGCCTCAAATACTATCTTTCGTATTTCTTCAGAGCTAAGTTCTTCGGGATTTGAATTAGGCTGTACAGTAACTGCCCACTCTTCTTTTCCATCATTCTCAATAACAATGCAATTCACAAAATTACCACCAGGATGTTGCTTTTTCTCAATAGCAAGAACCTTTCCACTAACGCTGGAATGAATTGGTGCTGTCACAAAACCTTTTCCTTCAGCAATTTTCTGTCCTTTTTTTACTTCATCGCCAATCTGTACCAATGGAATACAAGGTGCCCCAATATGTTGAGAAACAGGAATATACAACTTATTAGGAATCTTTGCTGGAATTGTTGCTAAGCCTTGAGTTAACTCCTTATATCCAGGTACGTGTGTGCCCCCTTTGAATGTGCTCATGTTCATCCTTTTCACTCCTAGCTTTAAATGATTTTATTTTTTGCCTAATGCTTTTTTATTTACATAGACACACGCTCCTAGTTTTCTTATTTTCTACTTTATTTTATAAGAACATGTCTATTTTACAACATATTTCGCATATAGTGAAAGTAATTTTAATAAAAAAATTATAAAAATTATGTTATATATATAACATATCACGATACTACCCTTATTGGCTAAGGTAATTTTTTTTTCAATATCTAATTACAAAAAAAATAATTACCATAATCATCCAATTCTAATATCTTTTGAGCTATTTCTTTGAACATTGGAGCTGCAATATCTCCACCAGTCAAACCTTTTGAAACTCCACTTTTATTTTCTTCTACCATAACAGCAATTGCAATACGTGGTTCTTCAAGAGGAGCAAATCCCACAAACCAAGCAATAACCTTTCCGTTAATATTAATCTGAGCAGTACCCGTTTTACCAGCACTTCCTATTCCCTCTAGCCATGCTTTACGACCTGTCCCATCACTAGTTGCTTTAGCTAAAGCTTCCTTCAATATATTACAAGTTGATACCTTTAATACTCTTGTCGATATTCTATTGGGAAAATCCTGTATTATTTCTCCTTGACTGTTACGAATTTGAGAAATGATTTGATAAGGCCTATATATTCCATTTCTAGCGATTGTCGCATATAAATTTACAATTTGAAGAGGACTTACTAGTACTCCTTGCTGACCTATAGACGCATTTCCAACCAGAGCGAGCGGTGACTGGTCGTCAACTTTTATTGTAAAGCCTAGTTTTTTTGCATAATTTTGTAACCTCGTACTACCAAGTCTTAATCCTAATTGAATAAACGTACTGTTACACGATTTTATTATTGCTTCTTTTAAATTAATTTCTCCATGCTCATGTGAACAATTGATTTTTGTATCATCTGGGAAAACATATGCTCCTGTACACGTAAAAACTTCCCCAGGCAAAACCAGATTTTCCTCTAATACCCCTGCAGCTACTACCATTTTAAAAACTGAACCAGGATAAAAAGCAACTCTTTCTGTTCTATCAATAAGCTCATCTATACCTGAAATACAACTTCCCATTGCATTCTGGTTAAAATCAGGTCGACTGGCAAGGGCTAACACATTACCACTAGGAATATCAAGTACCACAACAGCACCACGATTAATGTCCTTATCCATTACCATTTCCACTATTTCTTGACATTGCCTGTCCAAAGTGAGGACTAAATGATTTCTCCAACCATCTATTTTCCCCTTCTTAGATTTATATCCTAAGCCTTCTATAAGTTTACCATTAGCATCGGCAATACCAATTATTTCATTTTCTGAGTAAGCCCCTTTTAGCACATTTTCATATTCCTTTTCCAAACCTGCTACACCAATTTTATCAGTAATCTTATAGGCAGACGCTAAAAATTCATTTGTTTCTACCGTCTTTTTCTCCTGAGACAACTTTTTCCAACATGCTACATCAATACTATTTAAATATCCAACCAAATGCTTGGCTAAAGAATTGGGACCATACCTTGTCTTAACTGGTATAATTGCTATTCCAGAAATCATATTACTATAACACTTTTTTATATCTTCTGATGATAAATTTGCTTTTAAAATAAGGGGCATACGATTGCCATACGTTTCTTTACTTCTTTTAATATTCATTAGTGTTTTTTTTGCAGGCAACCTTAATATTTGTTCCAATTGTTTACTTGTTTCTTCAACATTATTTATACTACTTGGAAAAGCTACTAATGTTGGTCTTATTCCACTATCAGTTATAGACAATAAATTTTTATCTAAAATTTCCCCACGATAATACTCTTCACCAGACATACATTGACTTCTTATCTTCAATGCTTTTTGGGCTAAATCCTTACCTGAGTATATTCCATCTACAACCTGCAAATAAAACAATTTTCCTAAAACAAGCAAAAATAAAAACGCAAAAGAGAACATTACAATTATAACTCTATTTTTCATAAAATAAATCCCTCCAGCTTTATTTTTGCCAGAGAAAATTCTCTTTAAACATTTATATTATATCTCCAGTATTTTTGAAAATCAGGACCTGATGAATCAGGTCTGAATGTGGGTATTTGAATTTTCATTGTCACTGGTATAGGGAAATCCACCCCAATAACAATTGCCTCACCAGGTAATAAATTCGGCAAAAATGAGGTAAGTGTTTTATTGAATTCTCCACACGCTTTTTCAATAACTTCTCTATCATTGTCATTGATAAGACGATGTACTAAAATAGTGCCCATCTGACTTAATACCCCTTCGGGAATATCTCTAGGTTGCTGTGTTGCAAGACAAATATTTAAGGAAAACTTTCTTCCTTCCTTTGCTATTAATTCAAATGAATTTAATCTATTCTCATTATGATCATTAGTAAATTTATTCAAAAAATGATGAGCTTCATCTAAAAATAAAACCACAGGGTTCATTAAAAAGCATCCTTCTCTAGCTTTTGCAAGAATATATCTTCCAATTGCATTGGCAATTACCTCACGTGCATTATGAGAAAAAGAAACATTTTCAAGAGAAATCCTAAGTATTCTAACATTATCATTGGAAATAAAATTATCTATCTCGGTAAGCACTGACCTTTTTCCACGTACATTAAAGATACAAGAAAGCTCCGGAGAACTTAAGACATCTTCTATTCTAGACAATAAAGATACACATTCACTTCTTTGTTCATCATTATATCCTCCCCACCTTGCAGGAAATGTACGATTAGAACTCCATACACATTCTTCCTCAATCTGATGGTTTAATTTTGTTATATCAAAAAGTGCAACTGGACTATCAATAATACTTGAATATTGGCGATATAACTGTTCAAATTTAGTTTTTTGCTGATTTGACTTAATAATAACGCCTTCTTTTGTTAACCACGGTTCAAGACGTGCTAGTTTTAAACTTTTCATAGCAGCACGAATCTTAGGAATTTGTTGACCACTAGGATTAAATATAGAAAAAAGATCATTTTCATTCAAAGATGTATATGGAAGAACTATTTCTTTAGCATTTTGACTAATACTTTCCTCTTTTCCAAATTTCAAATGAACAACATCTTTGTCCATAGTGTGAAATTCACCACTTGGATCAAATAAAATTACTTTAGACCTATATTTAATTGTCTCCTCAATTAATTTTGCTATCGTCCAACTCTTACCTCCACCTGTTGTTCCCAAAATTGCACAATGTCTACTAAACATTTGTTCAGGTAATAATTTCACTGGAGTATCAGTATAGTCTTGAAGATTTGCAATATTTAAAGTCAAATTATCAGCATTATTACCTACCCTTGAATTTGATTCTGCAACCCAAGTAATTAACTGAGGATGCGCAGAATACGTTTTACTCCCCACACATGGATAAATCTTTACTCCTCTTCCAACGTTCCAATTTTCAGTATCTACTGTTGCTAACATTTGAACTGTACTTATCATATTATAATATTTGTTTTCTGCAAATTTTATATCAATGCCTCGTGTATCCTCTCTAGGCAATTTTACCGAGGTAACTCTTCCAAATATGACACATTTCTTGCATTCAATTATGATAAATTCTCCAACCTCAAAACCATATGAATTATCATCCTTTAAATAATGCCCTTCAGGTAAACTATTGATCTTCGGCATATATATTTTTACAAAACTTGGTGTAACTTCAACTACATTTCCAATATAACGTAATGGGTCAAGAGGACATTCTGGTAACATTTTTATTATAAACTCCTTTACTGTCAATATATTTTTAAAATATTACTCTACAAAAATTAATCAGTTAAAAAATAATAATTTAAACAAACTACCGCACCCATAGACGAACAAGATTACTCCAATTATCCTTAATATAATTTTATGTTTAATTATATTACCTCCTAATAATTGGGGTTTAATTATGATAATTACACCTCCAAGCATATATATTATAAATTCAAATATATTAAACATTGTTTTTCCCATTAACGATCATCCCTCTCAGTTTCAATTATAGCTTCAGTTAATATTAGTTATACAAATAGTTCAATTGCATTAAAAATTCTCATTATACCTTTAATACTACTACGAGTAAAAATCCAATTACACCAGCAACTAACCATGAAATTGATATCATTTCAAAATAAAACAAAGTAGCAACAATTGCTACAGATAACAAAAATAAGAGAATTTTTCCCAACATAGTCATAGCCTCCCCTTTATCACATAAAATCATCTTTTATCTTAATTATATTTCTATAATTTCTTTTAATGGATAGTATATATATTATATCTCTTTATTTATTTAAAATCTTACAACTACTTTTTTGAAAAATAAACTTATACTGTAAACTTAATTAAAAAAGTAATAACTAAGCATTATAAGAAAATTCAACAATAATATTATATAAAATAATATTGAATACTGCAACAACATAATTTTTAAGATAAATGCTTTTTCTGTAAAATTAATTTGTATATTTAAAATATTTCCTTTTTAATTATAAACATTACATCAATTCTGTTAAAATGTTAATTATCATAAATATTAGTCCAGGTAATATCATAAATATAATAATTATCCACACCCTATTTTTCCGAGTATTTTTAATATGATTTGTATTGAAATTACTCACTGAAATATTATTATCATTTGTATGCTTATTATTTAAAATTGTAATGTTACTATCATGTAGATTCACTTTATCAGGTATTATTAAAGGTTGTGCTTCTTTAAGATACAACTCTGGCACATAAATATCTATTCCCATAGTTGTCATACCCATATATATTTTCAAGTACCCACCAGCTCCTCTATCTTTACGTAATGTTGGGATACCTGAAGATTTCAGAAGAGAATCAATCACTTCTGCTTCATTTTCATTATTTGTTTGAAATAGCAATACCCATTCACATTCCTGAATTTCATCTTCGTTATTTTCATTTAGAATTAGATGTTCAACAAGGATTTCACTACAATCTGCACATTCTTTGAAGCCTTCCCTGTATTCAGTTTTACATTTTGGACACCAAGGCAATATTATTATCCCCTTCCTAAGTGTTCTTAAACAAATCATTTAACAATATTTAACTTAATTAGTGACATGCAGAAAACAAAATGTTTTTATTTCCGTTCCCCCAAAATTCTTAAAAGCTCTAAAAACAAATTAACAACTGACGCCAGTATTATAACAATAAGTCCCATAAAACACAAATTACCTATACTAGTATTTTACGTTTCCACTTTCATTTTATTTAGCAAATATATTAAATTATTGTTTGAGCTTATAAATAGCTAATTATTGCTTATTGTGATATACTTTTTAAATGTTTCTTAAACTAATAATTATTAAAGTGAAGGATGGTATGAAATTTGATTAGTACAAGTAATATCGGCTTAAGGTATGGTGAACAAAAATTGTTTGAGAATGTTAACATTAAATTTTCTCATGGAAACTGTTACGGACTAATTGGTGCTAATGGTGCAGGTAAGTCAACATTTCTGAAGATACTTTCTGGAGAAATTGAAGCTAATACAGGTGAAGTAAACATTACACCTGGTGAAAGATTAGCTATATTAAAACAGGATCATTTTGAATTTGATGAGTATGAAGTATTAAAAACTGTAATAATGGGACATTCAAAGCTTTATTCAATTATGGAAGAAAAAGATGCCCTATATGCAAAAGAAAATTTTTCTGATTCAGATGGTATGAAGGCAGCTGAGTTAGAATTTGAATTTTCCGAGTTAAATGGTTGGGATGCTGAATTTGAAGCCGCCTCCTTGCTTACTGGGTTAGGAATCGCAGAAGACCTCCATAATAAGAAGATGCAAGAATTGAACGGTACTGAAAAAGTAAAAGTATTATTAGCACAAGCATTGTTTGGTCATCCTAATATACTATTATTAGATGAACCAACAAATCATTTAGATATAAAATCTATCAAATGGTTAGAAAATTTCTTGCTTGATTTTGAAAACACAGTAATTGTCGTATCCCACGATAGACATTTTTTAAATAAAGTCTGTACACATATTGCAGATATAGACTATGGGAAAATAAAAATATTTGTAGGAAACTATGATTTTTGGTGTCAATCAAGCGAGTTAATATTACAGATGGCAAAAAATAAAAATATAAAGATGGAAGAGAAGATAAAAGATTTACAAAATTTTATTGCTCGTTTCAGTGCTAATGCTTCTAAATCAAAGCAAGCTACATCTCGTAAGAAACAGTTGGAAAAATTGAATTTAGAAGATATACAACCATCTTCAAGGAAGTATCCATATATTGCATTTAAACCTGAAAGAGAAGCGGGGAATGAGTTGTTAACAGTCGAGAATCTTACTAAAACTATTGATGATGCTCGTATACTAGATAACATTAGTTTTAGGATAAATAAAGGAGATAAAATTGCTTTAGTTGGTTCTGATGGAATTGCAAAGACTACACTTATGAATATTTTAATGGGCGAACTTGAAGCAGATAGCGGAGAATACAAATGGGGAATTACAACTTCACAATCTTATTTTCCAAGTGACAATACTAGATACTTTAACGATATTGAATTAAATCTAATTGACTGGTTACGCCAATTTTCCGTGGAAAAATCAGAGTCCTTTATACGAGGATTTCTAGGTAGAATGCTTTTTTCTGGAGAAGAAACACTTAAAAAAGCTAAGATACTTTCAGGGGGAGAAAAAGTTCGTTGTATGCTTTCTAAGATGATGCTTAGTAACGCAAATGTTTTACTTCTTGATGAACCAACAAATCATCTAGACCTCGAATCAATAACTGCATTAAATAATGGTCTGACAAGTTTCACTGGTACAATTCTTTTTGTATCTCATGATCACGAATTTGTTAATACAATTGCTAACAGAATTATAGAATTTACCCCTAATGGAATAATAGATAAAAAATTAACCTATGATGAATATTTAGAGAGTAAAGCTTTATGATTATGATTCTATTTTTTACACTATTTCAATGGTATCAAGAAGCTAGTTGACTAAGTAAAGATTTTACTTAGTCAACTAGCTTAAAATATTGGACACCCGCATATAAAATTTTTCTGGTTCTTCTAATGACAACCAGACCTGTTTGATATCTGAGTAATCCTTTACTAATCCTTGAAATGTTAATGCTTCCTTTAACTTAATTTTTACATTGCAGTTCTCACCAGCGGAAAGATACAGGTTTTGAGGCTCTTTTTTTGAAACTACAGGAGCTAATGAAAATTCTGGAACAACTTTTCTAATTTGATGAACAGAACTAATTAAATCTAACGGTATAAATTTAGAACACCTTATACCCATCTGTAACATACAGCCATTACTTCTGAACTCATGTGTATAGTACTTCATAGCATTAAAATCGGCGATTAACCATAGAATCGCCCATACCCCTAAGATTAAATGAATCATTTTGCAATACCACCAGTTATCTGGTATTACAAAATTAACCGCTACTATTTCAACTATACATAAGGGAATAATTGCCTTCAAGAAAAAGCTGTAATTATTTAATTTACTTGTGTATTTGTCCTTATTCAGTCGATTTGCTTTACCCTTTAACGAAAGATAGATGGTGTAATATAGCTTAAACTCAGCTGTTGCTAGTTTAGCCACTAACTTCGGAACTGCTTCTTCCAAGGCTATCTGTAAGGATTCAAATCCTGAATAGCCTATCGCTTTTGTAATTCTATAGCACTTAACAATTTTTTTTAGTTTCATAAATACAGAAAAGAAAAACATTAATTCAATTGCCGCTGCAAACCAAATAAAAAACCACATATATTGTTTTGGAATTATACCAAAAGCAGTCAATATAATATTAGCTATTACTAAAACTAAAAGTATTTTTATAAAATTTTGTTTTACTTTTTTAAAAGTGCTAATAGTAACACCTCCAATAATACACTGAATCAAAAATATTATATTAAGAATACTATAAATTGCTATTTCAGTTAATTAATATAGATTAATAATGTAAGTGATAAAACTAAACTCCATATGCAAATAGATTATGAATTGTGTGTGCTATAATTAAAGCTGTAGAATTTTTAAACTTCATGTAATACATAGAATAAATAAAACTACTGATTGCAAGACTTATATATAATAACCATTCTTGACCGTACAATAATGTATGGTAACTAATTTGAATTATTACACTTAAGAAAACTACTATTAATTGAGCTTTAAACCTATTTAAAAATGTATAAAGGAAGAACGTTCTAATAACTAATTCCTCAAATATTGAATTTAAGATAATTAGTAATACAATCCATAATGATAATGAAGCTTCTAGATGAGATTGACTGGATAATTCCATGATGAGAAAACCTAGCCCCAAAATATCAACTGATAAAACAAAAACTAAAAAAAATAATAAAATCACCAATTCTGAAAATATTAAAATACCTATTCCATGAATTATTCCTGTCCGATTTAGTTTTAAACCAATATCAAAAAAACTTAAATTTTGTTTTCTAAGAACAGCATAAACAACTATAAAAGAAACTATCCAATGAAAAATGAGTAGCAGATCTTTAATTAAATGAATGCCAAAAGGTTGTTGTTCGACCGATATAAATCCACTAAGCAGAAAAATATTCAAAAGAAAGCAAGGTATTCCTACAGAGATAATAAGAGCTATTAATGCACCTCTTACATTTAGTGATCTTTTCTCAATAATACTCTTCATTCATATTACCTCCACAAATACGTATATCATTTAACGGAAACATTTCCCGATGTCCCTCGATATTAAGGTGATGACTAAATCTAAGTTATCGCTTAACTTACTGAGTCTAAGCGAGCCGGGTCATGTTTTTCTTAGA
>JAQUGH010000036.1 GCA_028684195.1 Clostridia bacterium
GGCAAATTCTTGGAGAATGATTTTTATGAATAAAGGTATTGTGATTTTTATAGAGGGAGATACAGAGGTTGAATTTTATAAAAAGTTACTTGAAAACATTCGTTCTCTGTGTGATGATAAAATGTTTCATTTGTCAAAAATTTTTACAAAAAATTTAAAGGGTATAGGTAATTACAAAAATAGAGCCTATCGGGTTTTTACTAACGACATTGTACAGAATAATCCAGGAATATCTTTTAAGGCTTTTCTCTGTTATGATACTGACGTTTTTGAGTTTTCTCAAAAACCGCCGGTTAAATGGAAAGATGTAGAGAAAATTCTACTAGATAACGGAGCTGAAAAGGTTATTCATATAAAAGCTAAAAAATCTATTGAAGATTGGTTTTTAAGGGATCATCTTGGATTATGCAAGTATTTAAGATTACCTACTACTACAACATACAGTGGTTTAAACAGTGTTAAGAAAATGGAAACTCTTTTTAAGAAAGCTAACAAAGTATATATTAAAGGTGGAAAAACGAATGGCCTCATAGAATCATTAGACATAAAGAAAATAATGAAAGAAATATGTTGCGAAATAAAACCTTTGTGTAAGGAATTAGGGGTAAAATGCGTTGGTGAACTTTGCAAGTCAAACGACAGGTCTAAATCAGTGAACTAAATACATACATATGAAAGATTCACCTTAATATTAATAAATCATAGGAAACAACAATAAAGCTCTTTAAATTTCAATGAAATTTAAAGAGCTTGAAAATCTTGGTTGCGGGAGAAGGACTTGAACCTTCGACCTTCGGGTTATGAGCCCGACGAGCTACCAACTGCTCCATCCCGCGACATCATTTATAATTAATAAAAAGCGACTAAACAGAATGATATCACATATGTAATGCTTATGCAAGTTTTATCTTGCTTTTTTTGCTACATCAATCTTGCTTTTTTAAGGTATATGCTATTCCCAACGTACCAGGTCCTACGTGAACTCCTATTACCGGTCCTATTGGACTAACTAAAATTTCTGTGTCTGTAATATCATTTAATTTATCTATAACATGCTGTGCCTCATAAGGACAATTAATATGATGAATCGCTATTTCTTCTATGCCGTACATCTCATAATCATTTTTAAATATTTGGTGTACCTTCTTCACTGCTTTTTCGAATGTTCTTACCTTATCATACACAGTAACTCTTTCTTTTACTGTGAGAATAGGTTTTACCTTTAAAAGAGTTCCCAAAAGGCTCATCGCATCCCCAATTCTTCCTCCTTTTCTTAAATACTCTAATGTTCCGGGTATAAAGAAAAATTTTGTTCTATCCAATACCGATTTTGCATTATTAACAATATCTGCTATTGACTCTCCTGCCTTAGCCCTCTTGGCTGCAGCTAAAACTGCCAGTCCCATATGCATAACTGTTGTTTTTGAATCGATTAACTCAATCTGAGCATCAGGAAACTCTTGTAAAATCATATTACGTGCCTGGAGTGCAGAATAATAAGCACCTCCTAATCCTGATGATAATAAGATACTCACTATACCATGTCCCTCTTGCACCAATTCTCTAAAAACTTCATAAAAAATTATCGGAGATGGTTGAGAAGAAGTAGGTAATTTTTCTTCCCCTTCTAAAGACTTATAAAATTCATCATTGTTTAAATCCACCTCGTTAACCGAACTGTTTCCAAGATTAATTATCATAGATACTTCTGATATATCCCATTTTTTTAAAAGTTTTCTGTCAATATACGCAGTACTATCTGTAACAATTTTTACTGTCACTTTATTTCCCTCACTTTATCCTCTTGATTTTTCAAACATTTTTAAACACATTTGAACAACAATAACACATTATCTACCTTCAGTAGTATTCTACCAAAAAAATTGCTATCTGTTAATACCATTTATAATATTTTTTTCAATAGTTTCACTTTTATCTTTCTTCCCTAAAGTAGGGTACTCCTAATGCCTTTGGAGGTGCATTTTTCTTTGATTTCTTTAAAGACGCTACAACAAGCACTATTATTGTTACTAAATACGGAAGCATATCAATTATATATTGTGATACAGGAAAACCCGTTCCCTGAATTCTGAATCCTATAATATCCAAACCTCCAAAAAGATAAGAGCCTACCAATGCCTTATAAGGATTCCACGCAGCAAAAATCACAAGTGCTACAGCTATCCATCCTCGTCCCGCCGTAATATTATCCTGCCATGCCGGAACATAGACCAATGACAAATAAGCTCCACCCAACCCACAAAGTGCACCACCTAATAAAATATGAGCATATTTATATAATGAAACATTTATACTCGCGGCATCCGCTGCAGCCGGATTCTCACCCACTGCTCTCAAATTTAATCCTAATCTCGTTTTGTATAAATAAATACCCACTAACACTACCATAATATAGCTTAAATAGATAAATATATCTTGCTGAAAAAATATTTCTCCAATATAAGGTATCTCCCCAAGTATAGGTACAACAACAGGCTTAAAAACTGCTTTAACAGCATCGGGCGTTACCTTTCCAACAAGGCTCTGCCCCATAAAGCCTGAAACCCCCGTGCCAAATATTGTTAATGCCAATCCTGTGACAACCTGATTAGTTCTAAAGCTGACGGTTAAGATTGCATAAATCAAAGCCCCCGAGCCTCCTGCTAACATTGCCGCAATTAAAGCTAATAAAGAACTTTGCGTTGTAAGACCAACATAAAAACCAGATACTGCTCCCATAAGCATCATCCCCTCAACGCCAAGGTTAAGGTTTCCCACTCTCTCTGTAATAATTTCTCCCAATGTGGCAAAGAGCAGGGGGGTGCCAGATATAATTGTATTAGCTAAAAAAGCCACCATCATTGTGTTCATTAATTATCCCCCTTTTTTTCATTGGCAACCTGATGTCTATTCATCACTAATTTATAGCGAATAAAAAATTCACTCGCCAGTACAAAGAAAAGGATCATTCCTTGAAGAAGCTCCGCAGCAGCCTGGGGTATACCAAATGCCGTTTGAATAAAAGAACCGCCCTGCAATAAAGCCGCAAAAAGTATTGATACAATTAATATAAAAAAAGGTTTTAAAAAAGCAAGCCACGTGGTAATAATAGCCGTAAATCCTAACCCACCCGATACATCAATGGAAAGAGTATTATTAAGTGCTGATGCTTGTATCATGCCTGTCAAACCACAAAGTGCCCCACTTATAAACATTGCAACTAAAATAGTCTTTTTTATATCTATACCAGCATAAAGAGCTGTGTTTTCACTTTCACCCAATACTGTAATCTCATAACCTTTTTTAGAGTGATTAAAAAACACACTCACTAAAACAACCAATAGCAAAGCAAAAATCCAACCTATATGAATCCCAAAAACCTTGGGAAGAATAGCATTAGCAGAGAAATTGGCTATTTTAGGAAACCCTAATGCCATCGGATCCTTCCATGGTCCATACTGGAGATACATCACCCATTTTAATGCTATATAATTCATCATGAGAGTCATAATAGTTTCATTAGTCTTCCACTGAGCCTTAAAAAAAGCTGGTATTAATGCCCACAAGCCTCCTCCAATCATTCCTGCTATGATCATCAACGTCAAAAGAAGAGGTTTGGGTAACTCAGGATAATTCAATGCTATATAACTCGCAGCAAAGGCTCCCATAAATATTTGACCTTCCCCACCTATATTCCAAAATTGCATTTTAAACGCAATAGCAATACCCAATGAAGTAATTACTAATGCTGTTGATTTAATAATAACCTCTCTAATTCTGTATACCGAACCAAATGCCCCCTTAACAAGAGCAACGTATACATCTAAAGGGTTTAAATCCATCACCCTAATAAGAATTGCAAAGATAACAAGAGCAAAAATAACCGCTAATAACCTGATAACAACACTTTTCCTTTTTGACATTTTCCCTCTTTTTATCATTCTAATCAAGTTCTGCGTCCCCCAATTTACCGTTCTTTTCTCCTGCCATTAAAAGACCTAATTTTGCTTTAGTAGCTTTTTTTGCATCTAAAATTCCTGTTATTTCTCCATCACATAATACCATGATTCTGTCACAAAGTTCTAATAAGACATCTAAATCTTCCCCAATAAATAAGATCGCTACGCCCTTCTTTTTTTCCTCATTAATCAAATCATAAATCTTATAACTAACATTAATGTCCAATCCCCGAACAGGATATGCCGTAATTAAAAGCTCTGGGTTAGAACCAAGTTCCCTTCCCAATAAAACTTTCTGAATATTTCCTCCTGACAATTCCCTAATAGGATTGTTAACCCCTGGGGTACTTATATCAAGTTCCTTTATTATATTTTTTGCCTTTTTAACTGCCGGCTTCCTATTAATCAAGAACCCTTTCTGATTCTGATAATCCTTTAGAATTAAATTATCTACCATATCCATGGACGCAACAAGTCCCATCCCTAATCTATCCTCAGGAATAAAACTCATACTTATTCCCCGGGTAATAATCTGACGCGGACTCATTCCTACTAATTTTTCTCCTTTGAAAAAAATATCACCTTGTTTTACAGGATAAAGCCCCGTAATGGTCTCACACAATTCCTTTTGCCCACTGCCTGCCACACCTGCAACACCCAAGATTTCTCCAGCTTCTACGGTGAAATTCACATTCTTTAAAACTTCTACTTTTTCTTCATTTTCGGCTAATAAATTTTTTACTTCAAGCAAAACTTTCCCCTTAGATACTTTGTCTCGTCGTATCGCTAAATCCACAGGATGACCAACCATTAATTCAGCAAGTTCTTTTGTATTTGTATCAATTGTCTTAACGGTTTTCACCGTTTCTCCTTTTCTAAGAACGGTTATCCTATCAGAAACAGCCATAACCTCATTCATTTTATGAGTAATGAAGATTACGGCACATCCTTCTTCTTTCATTTTATTCATAATACTAAAGAGCTTTTTCGTTTCCTGCGGTGTCAAAACTGCTGTGGGTTCGTCTAGAATCAAGATATTTGCTCCCCTATATAACACCTTTGAGATCTCCAAGGTTTGCTTTTCCCCAACAGACATCTCATAAACTTTTTTATCAGGAATAATATCAAGCTTATAACGATTGGAAAATTCTAAGATTTTTTTTGTTAAAATATCATCTCTTATAAAAAATCCATTCTTTTGACCAAGGTTAATATTTTCCTTAGCAGACATAACATCTACCAATTTAAAATGCTGATGAATCATACCTATACCTGCATCAATCGAAGCCCTGGGTGAAGTTAATCTTACCTCATTCCCACGAACAAAAATAGAACCGCTGTCAGGGGTATAAATCCCTGACAGCATATTGACAAGAGTACTCTTGCCTGCTCCATTTTCTCCTAGCAAAGCATGAATCTCACCATATTTAACTTGAAAATTTATATTTTTATTAGCAACTACACTACCGAAGGTTTTTGTAATTCCTTCCATAGATATCAAGTTCATATGTTATTCCTCACCTATTTTAGTCTATTTTAAGATTCTACCTTGCCTATTACACCTTCAACTAACCAATTGAAATCTAAGCTTGTTAATTGCTCATCCGTTAAGGTAACTCCATCCTCTACCTTTAACTCACCAGTATTATCTTTAATTGGTCCAGTCCAAATTTTGTTTTCTCCAGACAATATTTTGGCTTTAGCATTTTCAACAGCTTCTTTTGCACCTTCAGGTGCATTTTCCGTAAGTACAGATAAATCAACTATGCCTTCTTTTATACCTCCCCAATAACTTTCGGACTCCCATGTTCCATCCATTATCGCTTGAACCTGCTCCACATAGTATGGTCCCCAATTCCAAACAGGAGAAGTCATATGAGCTTTAGGTGCAATCGCTGTCATATCCATGTTATATCCAACAGACCATACCCCTTTTTCCTCTGCAGCTACTTGAGGACCAGGTGCATCTTGATGTTGAGCAAGTATATCGCAATTTTCATCAAGAAGTGCCTTTGCCGCCTCTTTAGCTCTTACCGCATCTATCCAAGTATGTGTCCACTTAACACTAACCGTTGCCTCTGGATTCACAGAACGAACCCCCATTGTAAACGCATTGATACCACGTAACACTTCCGGGATTTCAAATGCAGCTACATAACCAATCTTGTTGGTTTTTGTTTTCATACCAGCCACAATACCCGACAAATAGCGAGGTTCATACATTCTTCCAAAGTATACCCCCATATTATCAGACATTTTATAGCCGGAGCAATGCAAGAATTTTACATCAGGATGATTATTAGCGGCTTTTTCCACATAATCCATAAAACCAAAGCTTGTAGCAAAAATAACATTGCAACCTTGATCAATCATATCATTGATTACCTTTTCACAATCAGAACTCTCAGGTACATTCTCATTATATACAGTCTCTATACCTAATTTGTCCTCTAAATATTTCCTGCCATTATCATGTGCTTCCGTCCAACCTCCATCACCAACTGGTCCTATATACACAAAACCAGCTTTTACCTGTGGTTTGTCATCAACAGGTTTTTTGGGTGTTGGTGTCGATTTATCAGCACCACATCCCACAACAGCAAATACCATTACCATAAGAATACCTAAAATAAGCCCTAACCTTTTCTTCATTCCTTTTCCTCCCTTAATAATTAATTTCAAAGAATATTTATGTTAAATATTCTTCAACACCCTTAATTGGATTAATTGAAAACTATTTTCCCATCTCGTATTTTCTCAATAACTGCTAGAGATTCAAGCTTTATATTTTTATCCTCAATCATTTCTCTCCCCTTTTGAAAACGCTTTTCAATCACTATCCCAACACCTACTACTTCTGCCTTAGCCTGTTTCGCTACATTAATCAAGCCTGTTACCGCTTGTCCATTTGCCAAAAAATCATCTATGATAAGAATTTTATCTTCTGAACTCAAATATTCCTTAGAAACTCTAACATTATACAATACATCTTTTGTAAATGAATACACCTCTGCCTGATATATATCTTTACCCAAATTTCCTGCATTATGTTTTTTAGCAAAAACCACAGGCACATGAAAATATTGTGCAGTTATACAAGCTATTCCAATGCCCGAAGCCTCAATAGTAAGAATTTTTGTTATATTCTTTTCTCGAAATCTCTTTTTGAATTCCTTCCCGATTTCATTGAAAAGTTCAATGTCCAACTGGTGATTGAGGAAGCTGTCAACCTTTACAAGCCTATTATCAATAACCTTTCCATACTGGAGAATTTTTTCTTTCAGTATATCCATATATATAACTCCTTTTATCCGTAAGATGTGCAATATCCGAACTTTATTTCACTTCTAAAGTTAATTATTCGCTTATTATTTTAATAATATAATACTACTACACAGTATTCAAGCTGTTTATATTTTTTTTTACACTACAATAAATAAACCATTACCTTAGTTCGTTATCCCAAATCAAAATAATGGTTTTATGTGCTTATTAGGCACATCTTCTATTTAGGCAATTTATCTAATGAATCATCAGCACTTATGACAATCAATATGTCCCCTTTTTCAATTTTGGTATCAGCCCCTGGGGATACTAAAACTGAATCATTACTTTTTATAGCCAGTACATTTATTCCATACGCTGCTCTTAATTTAATTTCCTGTAGAGATTTCCCAGCAAACGCCAATGGAGCTTTTATTTCTATAATCCCAAAATTAGGCTGTAGCTCAATGT
Source organism: Clostridia bacterium (assembly GCA_028684195.1). Classification (GTDB taxonomy): domain Bacteria; phylum Bacillota; class Peptococcia; order DRI-13; family DTU073; genus JAQUGH01. Next base: position 7,695 of record JAQUGH010000036.1, read on the forward strand.
AATCCATCACATTATTACTCGCCAAACTGTGAGCCACACGAACCCCCATATCCTTCTCCGGATACACAATTTTGTCAGCTCCAATTTTTTTAAGAACCTTACCATGCAAAGCATTTTGTGCCTTTGCTACAACACACTTAATTCCCATATCCTTTAGCATTACTGTGATAAGTATATTTGATTCAATATCATTCCCAATAGCTACAATAACCACATCAAAATTTTCAATTCCCAACGACTTTAATATATCCTCATCCATGGCATCCGCCTGAACAGCATGTGTTACATCATTTGCTATGCTTTCAATAATCTGTTCGTTTTTGTCAATTACTAAAACATCGTACTCCAAGTCAAACAAAGTTTTTGCCACACTTGTACCAAAACGCCCCAAACCAATTACTGCAAATTGTTTACGCATCTAATTCCTCCTAGCCAATAATTATTCTTTCTTCTGGATATTTAATATGAGTGCGAGAAATGTTTCTTTTATGACTTAAAGCAAACGCTAATGTTAAAAGCCCAACCCTCCCACTAAACATTGTACATATTATTGCTATTTTCCCCACACTTGAAAGGAATGGTGTAATCCCCGTTGACAATCCAACCGTTCCAAAAGCTGATACTGTTTCAAAAAACAGTGACAAAAAGTCCCCTTTTTCAGTAATAGTAAGCAGCAACGTAACAACTGCAATTAACAAAGATGCCATAAACATAATAGAAAGTGCCCTATGAATTATATCCTTAGGAATAGTTCTTTCTCTGATTTCTACCGGACTATCCCCTTTAAACGTATGAAATACCGAAAGTACAATCACTAAAAAGGTTGTAGTTTTAATTCCTCCCCCTGTTGATCCCGGGGAAGCACCAATGAACATTAAGAAAGCAACTATTAATTTAGTCGCATCCTTCAATCCAGAAATATCAATCGTATTAAAACCTGCTGTACGACTGCTTATTGATTGAAATAAAGCAGCCAATACCTTAGACCCTGAACTCATTCCACCTAATGTAGCAGGATTAAATAATTCTAAAAGATATATAGCAGCAGCACCACCTACAATCAGAACTAAGGAACACTTAATAACAAGTATAGAATGCAGTGACAACTTCTTTCCCTTAAAAGTATAAAAGTCGGAAAGAACCGCAAATCCAAGCCCCCCTGTAACAACAAGAAACATCATTATAACATTAATAAAAATATCCCCTTGATAACTAGTTAAACTATTGTGATTTCCTAATAAATCAAATCCTGCATTATTAAATCCAGAAACCGAATGAAAAGCACCATAATATATGGCTTTTGCCCAACCTAATTCAACCCTCCAACGAAAAGCAAGAGCCAAAGCTCCTAATCCTTCAATAGCAAAGGAAATCTTAATAATATATTTAACCAACCGTACTATTCCCTCTAGTGAAAACTGATTCAAAGCATTTTGTAACATTAAGCGCTCTTTAAAGGAAATCTTTCTTCCTAAAAAAATAGCAAAAATAGCGGCGAACGTCATGAACCCAATTCCGCCTACCTGAATCAAAAGAAGTATTACCAACTGCCCAAATATAGTAAAAAATGTCCCTGTATCAACAACAACCAATCCAGTAACACATACCGCAGATGTCGCAGTAAAAAACGCATCTAATACTGGCAATCCTTGACCATCAATAGTTGCCTGTGGAAGCATCAGCATTATCGCTCCCAAGCAAATAATAATTAAAAAACCCAACACCAAAACACGAGGTGGCGTAAGCTTTTTACCATTTGTTTTCTTTGAATTATTTTCTATATTCTCTTGTGTATTTATAACAACTGTTTCCATTATATTTAATTCCTTGTCCTAAAGTGTTATATGTCTATTTTCTCTAAATTCTCTTAAATCCTCTAAAAGCACGTAAAAAACAGAAATGACATTATAAAGCAGTTTAAAAAATATGATACTCTACCAGCAGTATTCTATGTAAAACAACTAAAACCTTCAAGTTCAAATCTTTATATTGTAAGTACCGGATTTAATGAACTCATCCCGCTAAATCTGAACATCGAAACTCCCACTTATAGCAATGGGAGTCTTGTGATTGGATAATTTTCAAAACATCTTAACCAAGCTCGTTTTCCCAGTTCCCTAGGATAGATATATTGATTATAGTAGTCTTTATTCTAATACTCCTCACACAAGCATCTTACTGGAGTATATTCTATACATCATTATTTTTGAAGTGATGCTCTTGACTTTATTATAATTTTCCAATATCCACCTTTATTCGAGCCTACTCGCTGTAGTAACCCTCTCTTCTTTAAAGTATCAATACCTCTTTTAACTGTAGCTACTGAAATATTATATTCCTTACTTATTTTGATCTTACTTATTCGGGGGTTTCTTTTTATAGCATTCATTATCTGTTGTTCATTACCTGTTAGATTTATTGGCTCATAGATTTCAGCACTATTTTTTACAGTTGCTTTTATCATAAAGTGAAACTTCTTATCAGTGGGGGGTTCTCCATCCCCCACTGAAAGTTAGTTGAACCATTCCAGAAGCTTAGCGTCGCTTATCTCCCTCTTAAGAAGAGGACGTATTAGCGACGGTTAGCTATTCGGATAAAAGCAACTTTTTCATATTTTGGTGCAGGTAATCCCACATCTAACATTTCAATAAACATTCTATCCACACCTTCCCCAAACTCTTTTACATAAGTATGATCTTTTAAAAATCCTGCTATTTTGGGATTTCTTGAAAAGTGAATGTTTCTCATAGGGAGAGCCGTAGGGACGGTTCTTTTGCTTTCTGTTACTTGTTACCTTATGTTACCTTGTTGTTTTAACATACCTCTGTTTACTACTATTGGGTTTATCCGGAATAGTCATTTCTATCAATTTCTTTTTCAACGCTGGCAACAAATAATTATTTCTAAATGTCGGTCTATGTTTCAAACCAACTCGTTTCATCATTTCCCTAGTTGTCAATTCCTCATCACCCATTATTTCTAAAAGTATTTCTACTTGTTCGGTCACTTGTTCGGTCACTTGTTCTGTTACTTGTTCGGTCATTGCTATTTCTAACAATGCATCAAATATATTCTCTAATAAAAACTCTACAACTTTTTTAGAATTTGCTGCTCTATCGCATTCACCCAATACTTTATAATATTCGTCTTGTCGTTTTCTAATTAATGTTTCTATTGGTAACCATCCAAATAATGGTTTCCACCTATACAAGAGTAACGTCTGCCACATACGTCCCATTCTGCCATTTCCATCAGCAAAGGGATGAATAAACTCAAACTCATAATGAAACACGCAACTCTTTATCAAAGGATGTACTTCCGCTTTTTCAACCCAACCCAACAATTCTTTCATAAGTTGTGGAACCAGTTCTGCCGGTGGCGCCATATGTACCAATCTTTCATTGTCAAACACTCCAACTCCACCATTTCTAAACATTCCCGCTTCCTTCGTCAAATCTTTCATCAAAACCTTATGTGCCAAAAACATATCTTTTCTTAAAAACGGATTTAATTGAAGTAACTTTTCATATGCTTCAAAAGCATTTTTTACTTCACATATCTCGTCAGGTGCACCCAATATTCTTTTTCCATCAATAATATCAGTAACCTGCCCTAATGATAAAGAATTATTTTCGATTGCAAGCGAAGCATGAATTGTCTTGATCCGATTATCTCTTCTAAGTCTTGGATTTGAACTCATTCTGTCATTTATCGTGATTTTCGTAACAATCTCTGTAATATTGGAAATCAGGTTAACTATCCCATCTGTTATCGTATATGGTGGAATATATTCCTTTTTATCCATGTGAACCCCCTCGTAAAATTTACATCTTGTTCTATATTATACCGTACAAGTTGTGTTTTATCAACAAGGAACACAAGGGGACTGGAACACAAGGGGACGGTTCTTCTGTGTCCTGTATTTGTAGTTATACCAATATAGATAACTTGCTCCTATTCTTCTAAAAACTATCCTTAAATCTTCTTTCTCTTCTTTTATTAGTATATGTTTATATGTATGGGATTACTTCTTCTCTAATTTATTACTTTTATCAGCTCTATTAAGAGCGAGTTCCACTGCTGCATATTTCTTTGTTATAACAAAACTATATCCTAATCCGCTCATTCCTGCACCCGTTGTAAGCCAATGATCATAATGATTCCCATCAATATTTATTCCGCTAAAAAGTTGAGATTTAGCATTCATCCTTGGTAAAAGTTCTTTCCAAAATCTATCTCTGATTAATTCACGCTCTACAATTTCTGCCCCTGTTGCAACTTCATCATGTGCTTTTTTATCTAGGCTTATAGTAATATCCGCAACATCTTTTCCAGAATCATCAAGTTTATTTTCAATGATTACAAGATTTCCTTTGTAGTCAATAGTAAGCAAATCTAGTCTTTCGTTTGTGTCAGAAAATCCACTAAATTCTTTTTGGATAATAAGTAATTCCTCTCCCAAAATAGCAGGCTCATGAACAATCCATAAACCTGGCTATAGCAAGTACCATATATTCTGGTACTTACAACTCCCTCACAACTTCTTCATCCAATATCTCTTTTCTCTGCTTCCAATCAGGCATTAAAGAAGTCATAAAGTCGTAGAAATTACTATCATGATTCTCATGCTTAAAATGTATCAATTCGTGCAAAACAACATAATCTATACATAGCTTTGGTGCCTTAATCAATTCCGAATTTAGCAATATGCTTTTATCATTTAACAGGCACGACCCCCAACGAGCTTTCATGGTTCTAATCTGTATATCAGGTTTCCCAACACCATATCTTTCCACATAAGGATACACTCTTTCTAAACTCTCCCAGAATTTTTGGTGTGCTTTCCCCCTATACCAATCGTGGATTAATTTTTGCTTCCGCTTATAATTATTCCTATCCTTTACATACAAATAAATATACCCTCTGAAATACTTTACACATTCCCCAACTTCATTTTCATCCTCAATCTCAAACTCATTTTTTATTCCATTTCCAATCTCTATTACCTTTAACCGATACTGATTCCCTAAGTATTTGAATGTTTCCCCACTCAAATAAACCTTCTCTATCAAACACTCTGGCTGAACTTCTTTAAAACAACGGCTCTTTCCTGTTTTGTGTGGATTTAACCACTTGATAAACAACATTACAAGTACATAGTCTTTATAGATTGCTGAATCAATTTTCCCTCTAAATGTATCACAAGCTCTCCAAAGCGTTCCATTTACCTCTTCTTGTGTTAGCTTTTTTATTTCCATATGTTAATCCTCCAATTTCTTTGTCTCTATCTTTATCTTCTTCTGTTCATTCTCAATTTGTTTAACACTCCTCTTCTGTGTTGGTAAATCCTCTGGCATTGTACCACCTAATTCTTGAATTGTCTTCCTAACTTTTTCTCCTACTTCAAAATGAGTTGCATTTGCCTGCTCTTTTCCTGTAATGTTTTCTCTTCTGAGCTTTTCATCCGTCTGCGTTGCTCTAAATAAATTTGCGGCAAGTTCAGTACTTCCCATATGATCCAGTATTCTTTGACTTTTCTTTAAGCCTTTCTTTTGATGTATATCTTTGGCTTTCAATCCACCATACAAGCCCATATAACCATGATTCTGAAACACAGCATATTCAAGCGGTGTTTTTACTCCTGCCATATCAGCAGCTTCTGCTAAAGACCTATCCGAATAGCTAACCATCGCTACTCCTCCTGCTTTTAAGAGTTAGTTAAGCGATGCTAAGCTCCTGGAATGGTTCAACTAACCTTCAGTGGGGGATAAAAAAGCCCCACTGAAAGAAGTTTCACTTTTTTATGTTTAATCATTTCTAATAGCAAGACGTTTCTGTTCTTCATTTAGTCTATCATAATCGTCAATAATTTCTTGTTGTCTTGTTTTCACTGAGAAGTAGGTTTGTCCTAATGCAATCACTTCTTTTCTTGGATCACCATTTTGAACAATTAAATAACACGCATATCTTGAGAGCATTATGTCTTCAATTTCTTTCTTTGCTCCTTTTGGCATATCTATCGTTTTGCTGACGTCAGCAAAATGATCCAACACCTCATTATGACTACTCTCACAAGCGATTTTTGCTTTATCAATAACGAGTTTGAAATTTCGCCACTGAATATATTCAAGTACATTTTGCAAATCCCTGGCATACCAAAACTCTTCACCGTATTCGTTGATATTTTTAATATCTTCAAAAACCTTCTCATGGTACTTTTCGATATTACTCATCATCTCTCTCCCAATTTCACTAAATTATTTTATTTAAAATGACTTTGTGCAGTTTTGTTTTTTCCTCATATAATCGTTCTAACAAAATCTGCTCTCTGATAAATAACCCATTTAGTTCAATTACTTGTTCCTGTATGTCCTTATTCTTTAATAAGGTATCTTTATTTCTTTTAACATAGTACTCTTTATAATTTGGATAGCAGAACCTATAGAAGTTTTCGCATAAAACCTTTTCATACGCTCACTGTTTAAATATATACTAAGATACTTCGGTAAAACTTTATCTAATTTAATCCTTATAATCGCAAACAAAGATGGAACTAAAGAAAAGGAAGCAAGAGAACCGTCCCTTTGCTTCCTTAATATTCATGGCGGGAGCGTGTGGGAATCGAACCCACCAAGCAGAGGATCTCTCCGCCTCACTGGTTTTGAAGACCAAGCACACCACCAGGCACAATCCGCCCCCATAACATCACCTAAACTTGCACAAACAAAAAATTCTGTGCTATTTAGCTTCGATATATCCTAAGCAGTTCCTTTGGCTTTGATTAACCTTCTTGTATTTCCATTTCGTATTGTAACTTTGACCTCATCCAAATATTCTAGAAATGGAATCGTTATTTTTCGTGTCGTTCCTAACAAATCTCTAGCCTGAGCAACTGTCAATTCATCATTATTTTCAAACCATTCCTTTACTTTTTCTTCTCCCGATAATAAATACCCTTTTAAAATATAAATATCATCAGATAAAAAAATCAACTCACCTTTTCTTATCATATAGTGCAAAATTTGTTTGCCCATCATTTCTTCTATTTTTAATTCTTCCCTTACTTTTTCCCAGTAGGGTATTTGCCATTTATACTTTCTATACAACTCTTCAATTGACTTGATACAAACTACCCACTTCCCTTGCGGCTGTTTGTTATAACTATATGGAGCTATGTAAAGATCATTTTCTAAGATTATTGTTTTTTTATTTACCCAATATCTTATAAGACCGTTATATTCTTTCAAGCTAAGTTTTGAAAATAACATGCTATGCACTGACTCTCGATTTATACCTGGTTCAAGTGGCTTCTGCTCTAAATAACTGTTTGTTTCTCGTAGTATTATTTTTTCCCATTCATTTATTATGGATTGTCTTATATAGACCTTTTCATCATTAGAAATAAAAAGCGAAGTTATTCTCCCCTGTTTAAGTATATTATTAATCATTTCTAAAACTTCGTTTTTCTCAAGACCCAGTTTAAACATTATTTCCTCTAAATGTACCGGTCTATCACTTTTATTTACATATAAATTAATTACATCTTCCAGATTACCCTTTGCTTGAATTTGAAGCTCTTCTAAAACTTGTCGAACTTCTTTTTTCTTATGTTTATAGGCATGAGACTGTACAATGCTTCCTCCACCAATAGTATAAAGTGGCGAATAATTTCGCAATACAAATCTATCTTCATTAAACACAACTACAGGTTTTTCTAACATTAACTGCACATAAGCTTCTTCCCCTGGCAATAATTCATCCCTATCAAGAAGTAATATCCTTCCAATAACCTCCACTGTTCCTTGATGAAAGCGAATACGTGTGAAATTTTTTAACGACTCTGACATACTCTCTAATAAACGAAACAATCCATCAATGCGTTGAGAAGGAATCATTTTCCCTTCTTCTGTTAATACATCACCCCTTGATAATCCTTTGCTTTCAACCCCTGCCAAATTAACAGCAACCCTTTGCCCTGCCTGCACTGTATCTACTTGCTTATTATTTACTTGTAAATTTCTAACTCGTATTTTTTTGTTTTTAATAGGAATATATAGCTGATCCCCGACTGAAATTTTCCCATCAAACAATGTCCCCGTAACTACTGTACCAAAACCTTGTCTTGTAAAGACTCTATCAATTGGTAACCTTGTTATTTTCTTTTCTTTTCTAAATGAAAGGTCTTTTTTTATCTCCTCGTCTATTGCTTTAAGCAATCTTGCTTTATCTTCCTCATTAACTACCGAAAACGTAAGTATAGATGACTTCTCATAAGGTGTACTAATCAGCATCTCCTTAATTTCTTCTTCTACTAGTTCTAGTATTTCACTATCAACCAAATCAATTTTAGTTATAACTATCAGCAATTGCTTTATTTCTAAGATTTTCAAGATATCGAAATGTTCTCTCGTCTGTGGCATAACCCCTTCATCCGCTGCAACAACTAGTACAGCAATATCTATCCCTGTGATTCCCGCCAACATTGTTTTTATAAATCTTTCATGCCCAGGAACATCTACTATTGTCCCATTTATACCACTCGGCAATTTTATACGAGCAAATCCTAACTCAATGGTAATACCCCTTGCTTTTTCCTCTTTAAGATTATCTGTATCAATACCTGTCAAAGCCTTTACTAACGTAGTTTTACCATGATCAATATGTCCTGCCATTCCTATAACAACACGCACCATTAATCACCTCTTTGTTAACACTAAAATCTTACGATAGAACACTTTGATAGGTATGATCAGTAGAAATATACACCCTACAAATCCAATCAACGGATAAACAAAAGATACCATTCCCGAAAAAGAAAAACGATAAAAAGGTAATATCGGAACAATAACCAGTAAACAACAAAACGTTCTGGGAAGTGTAATAATCTGTTGCAATCGTTTCAATATACCAAAGCTATTGCCTAAAGCTGTAGTTACTATAGCTAACCACAGTGTAAATGAATACGCCCAACAAATCAATGGATTTATTTCATCAGCAATAGCAAGCATAGGAATGTCTTCATTTATGCCTTGAATACCCTTATTTGCCAACGCTATACTCATCACTGCTGCCATCAAGCCAAGAATTGCTCCTCCTAGTAAAGCTCCCTTTTCTCCACCACATCCTGATGTATTGCCAAGTGAAGAGAGCACTACCGCCCCTAAAATAAAATTGTATGCTACATACAAAATTGCTGCCAACAGCCAGTTTTCTCCAACCAAATTAACTTGAAATGTATTTGCCATTACTGTGACATCTGTATTTTTTAAACTTAACAGTGCTATTCCTAATGTTAATACTATTAAGCTTGGCACTACTGCCGTATTTAACCAGAGGATTCCTTCTCTCCCCATTAATAAAACAAGATAGATAATTATGGTGGTAACCATATACCCTTTCCAAATAGATACTCCCCATAGTTGATTAATCAGCGTTCCTCCTGCAACCAGCATAACAGCTAATCCCAAATATAATGTTATTCCTATTATGCCATCTATCAATAGTGCTAACTTATTACCAAATATTTGCTTTATTAATTGATCATAACTTTCAATTTTTTTTTGTGCCGATATCGACACAACTAAACATCCTAACACCCCTAATAACGCACCAGCTATTAATGTTCCAAGTATTCCACTCTTACCAAATACAACAAAAAATTTAAGTAATTCTTGTCCGGATACAAATCCAGCCCCCACAAGTGCCCCTACATATGTAAATGCAACTTGACAAATAATAATCTTATCTTTATTTATCATCATCATCCTCCGGATACTACTTCTACTTAAATTTATGCTATACTTTCTTGTTTATCCGGATATTTTTATTTAATTTTGTGCACACTACT
>JAQUGH010000171.1 GCA_028684195.1 Clostridia bacterium
CTTGTGGGTGTTTGGAAATTTCAGCTAAAAAACAGACTTTGCCTCCCGATGCACATATTGAGGATCTTGAAAGCCTTTTTTCCAAGCACTTGGAAGGTGAGCTTTGCGATAATTGCAGAGATATTATTATTGCAGAACTTGGAACGAATCTTTTTTATCTGACCGCACTTTGCAATACCTTGGATATTAATTTACAGGGTGTAATGGAAAAGGAATACAGTAAAGTAGTTACTCTTGGTAAATTTAATATGACCTAACCTTTATTGTACAGAAACAAAAAGTACTGGAATATTCCAGTACTTTTTTTGTTTCTAATTATTGTCTATTTGCTATATTAAAGCAATATCCAAAACCTCTTTCAAGTTTTTTACCTGTATAATATCAAGCTTTCCATTTTCATCGTTAAAATTACCCACCTCGCTATTATAAGGAACAATGCAATGGGAAAAACCTAGCTTTTTTGCCTCAAGAAGTCGTTTCCTAATATGAGGAACTCCTCTTATTTCTCCTGTTAACCCTACTTCTCCCATCACAACAAGTCCAGGTGGACAAGGCATGTTTTTCAGACTAGAAGCTATCGCCACCGCAATCGCTAAATCCAGTGCTGGTTCTTGAATTTTTATTCCTCCTACTATATTTAGATAAGCATCCTGCTGACTTAAATTTAATCCTACCCTTTTTTCCAAGACAGCCATAATTAAATTAACTCTGTTATAATCAGTACCCGTTGCCATTCTCCGTGGTTGTCCAAAGGAGCTATGACTAACTAAGGCTTGGATTTCTACCAATAAAGGACGAGAGCCTTCCATACTAGCCGCTACCACAGAACCTGGTGCGGAGACAGGTCTTTCCGCTAAAAAAGCTTGTGAAGGATTGGTAACTTCTGCAAGTCCTTCGTTTTTCATTTCAAACACACCTAACTCAAAGGTCGATCCAAAACGATTCTTGATAGCCCTTAACATCCTGTACTGGTGATGTCTTTCTCCTTCAAAATATAAGACGGTATCCACCATATGCTCTAACACTCTTGGCCCAGCAATACTTCCTTCCTTGGTTACATGACCAACGATAATGATCGGAATATTCAACTTTCTAGCTAATGCAGACAATCTTGCTGTTGCCTCTTTTATTTGACCTACACTACCCGTAGTTGAAGTTAATTCACTGCTATATACTGTTTGAATAGAATCAACAATAATCAAAGAAATATCATCGTTTATATTTTTTATTTCATTATCAATCCGATCTAAATCGGTTTCCGACCAGATCAAAAGATTTTCCGACTCCAACTCAAGCCGAGTATATCTCATTTTAATTTGTTGAGCAGACTCTTCCCCAGAAATATATAAAACCTTTCGTGTCCCTTTTGCTGCATACGAAGCAGCCTGTAAAAGAAGTGTCGATTTCCCAATACCAGGATCTCCCGCAAGAAGAACTATTGTTCCTAAGACAAGTCCTCCCCCTAATACTCTATTCAACTCACCCATCCCTAAATCAAGACGTTCCACTGATAATCTCTCCACTTGTGAAAGAAGTTGGGGTTTTGATTCTTTATCTACAACTCTTTTTCCCAACGATTTCCCCACAACAATCTCTTCCACAAGTGTATTCCATTCTCCACACTCCGGACACTTTCCCATCCAACGAAGAGATTCAGAGCCACATTGTTGACAAACAAATTTACTTTTGGTTTTAGCCAATATTTCACCAACTTTCCGCCTAACCCTCCGCCTTTCGAACAACAATCTCACCATCTACTGCATCAACTATAACCTGGTCCCCTTTATGGAAAGACCCCTTCAATATTTCTTCAGATAAGCGATCCTCAATATATTTTTGAACAGCTCTTCTCAAAGGTCTAGCCCCAAAGGTAGGATTATATCCTTCTTTAATTATTATTTCCTTTACACTATCAGTTACTTCAATTGCAATCTCCTGTTCTGCCAAACGTTTAACTAAATTATCTACCATTAAGGTTACTATTACTTTTAAATGCTCCTTACTAAGCGAATGGAAAACTACCGTATCCTCTAATCTATTTAAAAACTCTGGTCGAAAAGCCTTTTTTACTTCTTCTAAAATTTTGCTCTTCATACGTTCATATTCATCTTTCCCTGTTGAAGAAGCCACAAATCCTACTGTTGGCTCATTTTTTATCGTATTCGCTCCAATATTGGAGGTCATTATTATTACTGTGTTACGGAAATTAACTACACGTCCCTTCGAATCAGTGAGTCTTCCATCATCCATAACCTGAAGTAAGGTATTAAAAACATCTGAATGTGCCTTTTCTATTTCATCCAATAATACCACCGAATATGGCTTGCGCCTCACGGCTTCTGTCAATTGTCCGCCCTCTTCATATCCTACATATCCAGGAGGAGCCCCAATCAAGCGAGCCACAGTATGCTTTTCCATATACTCAGACATATCAAGTCTAATAATAGCATCTTCATTTCCAAAAAGAACCTCTGCTAAAGCTTTTGCTAATTCCGTTTTTCCAACACCTGTCGGCCCTGCAAAAATAAATGAACCAATGGGTCTTTTCGGATCCTTCAATCCTGCACTTGCCCTTCTAATGGCTCTTGATATCGCTTTAATAGCCTCATCCTGACCAATTACTCGTTTATGCAAGATCTCCTCCATATTCAAAAGGCGTTCTGATTCCTCTTTCGCCAACTGTTTTACTGGTATACCCGTCCAACTAGCAACTATTTGCGCTATTTCTTCTTCTGTGACGTTTTGGGTGGTTTTCATTTTCTCTTGCTCCCATTTACCCTTGAGAGTTTTTAATTCTTTCCGCACCTTCTGTTCTTCATCTCGTAATTCAGCAGCCTTTTCATATTCTTGGGCAACTATAGCTGCTTCTTTTTCTTTATTAAGGCTCTCTATTTTTTGTTCTAAGCTATGCAGCTCAGGTGGTGAGGTAAAACCTTTTAACCTTACCTTAGAAGCAGCCTCATCCACTAAATCAATTGCCTTATCAGGAAGGAATCTATCTGTAATATATCTATCAGAAAAATCCACAGCAACCTTTAGTGCCTTATCCGTTATTTTTACCCTATGATGTGCTTCATATAGATCTCTCAAACCCCTCAATACTTCAAGAGCTTCTTCTTTTGTTGGTTCTTCCACCATAATCGGTTGAAAACGTCTTTCTAGCGCAGGATCCTTTTGAACATATTTTCTATATTCATCAATTGTTGTAGCTCCTATCGCCTTTAGTTCTCCTCGTGCTAAGGCAGGTTTTAAAATATTAGCTGCATCTATTGCTCCTTCAGCAGCACCAGCACCAATTAAGGTGTGTATCTCATCAATAAATAAAATCACATTACCACTACTACGAATTTCCTCAATTACTTTCTTCAACCGTTCCTCGAAATCCCCTCTGTACTTTGAACCTGCTACAATCGAAGCCATCTCTAAGGATATTACTCTTTTATCCTTAATCGTTTCTGGTACATCCCCTTTAACAATTTGCTGAGCAAGTCCTTCAATAATAGCTGTTTTACCCACACCGGGATCTCCAATCAGGAGAGGATTATTTTTGGTTCTCCGACTCAATACTTGAATAATGCGTTCAATCTCTTTGCTTCGCCCAATAACAGGGTCTAATTTGCCTTCATGAACTAACTCTGTAATATCTCTCCCATATTCATTCAACGCAGGTGTTTTCGTATTCTTATTTGAGCCACCTTTACCTGGTATATTTTTATTCATAGATGAGGTAGCCCCTCCACCCAGAAGAGTAAAAACTTGTTTTCTCACAGCATCAGTAGTTACACCTAAATCAGCTAAAACTTGAGCCGCCACTCCCTCTCCTTCTCTAACTAAACCCAATAAGAGGTGTTCTGTTCCTACATAATTTACTCCCCACTTTTGTGCTTCATCATTAGCAAGCTCAATCACACTTTTCACCCGCGGCGTAATGCTTCCCTCTTTAAAGGATTCATAACTTGGAGGCACAAGATCCGTTACTGATCTTCGTACTGTATTTAAATCCAACTCCAAATTAATTAACGCCCTTGCCCCTATTCCTCCGTTTTCCCTAATTAATCCAAGAAGAAGATGTTCTGTACCAACCGCTGGATGTCCTAATACTTTAG
>JAQUGH010000172.1 GCA_028684195.1 Clostridia bacterium
CTTAAAGAGGTGGGAGTGTATGAAACAAAAAGACATCAGAAAAATCTTAATTAAAGAACTTGATTATACTGAGTATGAAGCAGAAGTAACAGCGAAGGATTTGTTAGAATTGGACTATAGATTACTGCCATACTTTGAAAAATGGCTAAAAGATAGAGCAATATCCGAACTTGAGGTGCGAGGCTTTTGTGTTTCAAAAATGATGAAAGAAGAAGGGTTTACATATCCAGCTTCATTACTTGCACTTGATTGGTTAATAAGAGAACCTGAAACAGCCAAAGAGGCACTTTCAAGTGGGATAAGATAGATGAGTAGTGAATATTCGTGTGAGGTGAAATAATTTGGCATCATAAAAAGATCAAGCTCTTTTTGATTTCATTGCAAAACATAAAAAAGAGAGGGAACAAACAAAAGTTCCGGATGATTGTCTAAAGTATTGTTATCTTGATAATGAATGGAAGCGTTTATCCAAAGGAAATAAAGCTAAGGTTTTGCAAACTATAGAAGATGTAATGGCTAAACGAGCAGGAAGAGATCCTTATGAGGTTGTCATAGGTAATTTGGGAAAGACGAGGGGAATGTGTGATGCTAAGGATAGAAGGATAGTAATATCAGAAGATGTATTAGTGTATGAGCCTTTGTTTTTTTCTGCGGATTTAAACGGTGTTGATTCACTTGGCACAATTTTACATGAAGGAAAACATGTCACCCAGCAGTTTGTGATAATAGGAAGGATACCTTGGGAAGATACTGAGGAAAGAGATATATGGATTGAAAATATTGGTGATTATATAAAAAGAGAAAATAACCCAAAGGGATATTTTGAACAACCAATTGAAAAAGATGCAAGAAAATTTGCTATAGAGATTAAAAAACAATTAGAAGTTGAAGCTTTAAAATTACTTATAAAAGATTATTGTAGAAGAAAAAATGAGGGGAATGTAGAAATATGGATAGAAGGGATATCTCCTGATTCTATTAATCCGAGGGATAGTGTTGTAAAATTATTAAAGGTTGAAGCTGAATTGGTTGCAGAAAGAAAGTATATGAAAGAATTTTTTGAAGAAAAGAAGAAAACAGTAGTAACGCTAGATACAGATACTCATAAGAAATCAATAGAATATGGATTGGACTCAAAAGTTTCATTGCTTGCTTACTCTACCGAAGGTAATAGGGAAGTTATGGAATATTGTTTGGATTTATTTAAATTTAAGATTGTTGATTCGGAAAAATTGGGTGGAGAAATATTTACATTTACTAGTGCTGATGCCCTTTACAGTAGTATGGTTAAGGCAACAAGCTCAGTAGTAGACGTATATAACAAGCATGTTTCTGCTGGAGATGTGAAGAGTTATTTAGATGAAAGCTATAAAGTATTGTCAAAACAGTTAGATGAAATAAAAGAGCAATTGGTAAGGGGGATAAGCAATACAGATAAACAGCAAAGAAAGTCATTAGAACAACAAACTAAAGAGGCAAAAGGGAACTTCTTACGCCCTGAAATATCAGCAAAAACTGAACAAATAAAAAATGCGGTAGTGGAGCCTATTAGGTAAGACAAGGAATCTTTAAATATAACAATGTTATTATTTGAGAATTCACTAAAATAAATTGCATGAGATGGGAAAAATAAGTAGTATGGACAAAAGAGAACTGTCCCTGAATGTCTCCTTATAAAAATAGATTAAGAAAGGAAATTTTATAATGGCTTATTTTATATTTCCATTATAAAAGGTGAAGTGATTTGGAAATAGGGAATATAAAGGATTGCTTGAAATATTTCTATCTTACCAATGAGTGGCACCGTTTGTCTGAAAAAGAAAAGCTAGCGGTTTTGCAAGTTATAGAAAATGAAGTAGCCAGACGAGATGGCAGAGAATCTTATACGGTTGTTAGTGTTGATTTTGATGACATTAATACAAGGGGAGAATGTGATGATGAAACAAAAACGATACGTATATCGTCTGAAATTTTAAAGAATGAACCATTGTATAATGAAGATGAGCCAGAGGATTATGATGTTGTTAGTATACTTTTACACGAAGGATTTCACGCCTATCAGTATCAAGTAATAAACGGGTCAGTGGAATTTAGTTATAATTACAAAAAAGAGAAATGGAATTATGAATTAAATAATTATATAACTTATGAAGAAAATCATAATAAGTACGCTGGACAATTAGTGGAGGTCAATGCTAGAAGATTTGCGATGTCTTATAAAATAACACTAGAACTTCTAGCAAGAGAAATACTTGTAAGCGATTATTATGAAAGGAAAAACAAAGGCGAAGTGATAATAGTAATAGAAGGAAATTTTCCTGATAGTAATGATATTAATATTAAATTATTAAAATTATTAAAAATTGAAGCCAGAATGGCATCTGAAAGGAAGTATCTTAAGAAAATATATGAGGAATATAAGGATTCAAAACAGGATTTATTTGGGACGATGTTTATAAGAGTAGAGAATGATATTGAATCTATAAAAAAAATCATGTATAAAGAACAGGAAAATTTATTTAAGGGGATTTATGAAAATGTTTATAATAGCGGGATAAAGAAATGTAAGGGAAGTGTTTCTAAAGCAAAAAAAGAAGTAAAAAAGTTATATATTGATTGTTTACAAGTTGATGATAATAATAAATTTATAGAGGGAAGTTATAAAATATTAGATAAGCTAATAAATGAAACAACAATGCAATTAGCAAAGGGAGTAAAAGAAATAAAACAAATGGAAGGATTAACATTATGTGATGTAACTAGCGATAAAGGAAAAAACATTTTGGGATCTGTTTATTCAAAAATGAAGAAGATGGCACATCGAGAAGGTAAAAGTAGGGAACATATTAGGTGAGTCTGGAAATATTGTAGGAGGGTAAGCGGTAGTGGGGGCATTAGAAAGAGTAATTATAGCGATAAATTTATTTTCGTTTTTCATTACAGGGTACGATAAAAACAGAGCAAAAAAGGGCTTGTGGAGGGTTCCTGAGAAAGACCTTTTTATTTTATCCACATTATTTGGCGCATTGGGAGTATTATTAGGAATGAGAGCATTTCATCACAAAACGAAGAAATGGGTATTTAAGTTAGGAATTCCTGTTCTCTTAATGTTGAATCTATTGTGCTATTATTATATAAAAATATTATGGAAGGTATAATGGAGGCTAATTTGGTGCTTTGCAAAGTAAATTAATTAATGAATGAATAGATTATGTTTGATGGCATTTTAGAGAAAGAATATTAACTGGGCAATACACTACACAGGTGGAGCAGCGGATGCAGGCTTCATTTTCTAGCTGCCCTTTTGTGGATATTTCTTGGTAGGGAGATAAATCAACCGGGCAAACTTTGGCACATTTTCCGCAGTTCAGACATTCTTGATTGTTGGAGATGGTAATAACTGCATCAGTTTTTTTGTTCGCTTTTAGGAATTTCCCTAGCTTATAGGCAAGAAGTTGAAAAGTTGCCATAGGGCAGAATCTGCACCAGGTACGAGGATTGATGAAGAAAGCTAGAAATGTTCCGATTATGGTAACCATAAAATAATTCATGACAAAGATGAAGCCGAGTTTATCCAGAAACGGAGTTGTTCCCCAGAGTGCCGTTACGGCAAGAACTCTTTTGGTGAACATAAACATAAAAAAAATAAATGCCAGAACCAAAGTAATCTTTGCTTTCGCCCAGGCAGGGATTTTTTTATTGAAACTTATTGGATAAATGAAGCGGTCAAAAAGACTTCCATGAGGACAAATATTACCACACCAGAATTTGCCCTTGAAAAAGCCTAATATGGGTAAAGCAATCATCATAGGTATCATTAATAGACCCATTTTGGGGTACCAAAGACCAACTAGAGCCACTAAGGGAATAAATAACCAAGACCAGTTTCTTAGGGGAGTAAAGATACGATTTATAATATATTCATTACGTTTCACAATAATAATCATTCCTTTCAGAATAAAAGTTTTCTTTTAAAACAATACCCTGTGGGGGTATCTTATAGTCTTATATTAATACAAATCATACTATGTCGTCAACTTAAAATAATGAAAAAGCTTTCTATATGTGGTAATCCTTCCTAAGT
>JAQUGH010000037.1 GCA_028684195.1 Clostridia bacterium
GGGTTGAGGTAAAGGTATTTAAGTTGGATGAATTAGATTATCGGGGTTATATAGCTAAGGTGAAGTTGCTTAATCCCACTGTTGGTAAGGTTATATTGGCTAAGGATAAGTTGGGTGAAAAAGAGACTACTTTAGAAGCTGTTAAGAGAACCGGTGCAATTCTTGGTATTAATGCAGGTGGCTTTTACACAGAAATGCGGGAAGGCAAACCTTATGGTATACATATCGGTAATATAGTGATTGATGGTAAACTTGTAGGTGATTTTAACGGATATCCAGGGACGTTATCTTTTTCTGGGATTGATAGAAAAGGAAATTTAATTGGGGGAATAATGTCAGAAGAAGAAGAACTTATGGCTTTAGACCCATGGCAAGGGGTTAGCTTCATACCTGTTTTGATTCGGGGAGGAGTAAAATGTAACATACCCACAGAATGGGAAAAAACTAAACAACCTAGAACTATTATTGGTGAGTATGCTAATGGTGATCTGATTTTAATTGTTGTAGATGGACGTCAGTCTGATTGGAGTTCAGGTGTTACCTTGGAAAGATTGATTGATAAGCTGATAGAACTGGGAGTTAAAGAGGGCTATAACTTAGATGGTGGAGGCTCGAGTGCTTTCGTTTATAAAGATGAAGTATTAAATCGTCCTTCTGATGGGAAATTAAGACCTGTTGTGACGAATATAGTTATTATGCCATAGGGGTAAAAAAATTAAAATAAAGGCAGGAGTATGACATATTAAGGAAGAACAAGGAAGAGAGTGATTGCTATTGTGAAAGGGTGTATGAATTGTTAGCCCGTGTTTTTAGTTGTACAACTATAGGAGTAGATTCTCATATTATAGAGGTGGAGGTTGATGCGTCCGGGGGACTTCCGGAGTTTACCATAGTAGGCTTGCCGGATACGACTGTGAAAGAAAGTAAAGAGAGGGTTAGAGCGGCAATTAAGAATGCAGGTTTTGATTTTCCACCTAGAAAATTGATTGTGAATCTTGCTCCTGCGGATATAAAAAAGGAAGGTTCGGTCTTTGATTTGGCGATTGCTATTGGTATTTTAGCGGCAACAGGTCAGTTAGAGATGAATTGTTGGGAAAATCATATCGTTGTAGGAGAATTATCTTTGGATGGTTCTATTAGGAAAATTCCAGGTATCTTGCCAATGGGTATTTTTATAAATAAAAATACAGATAGAACCTTTATTGTTCCGGAAGAAAACAAGACAGAGGTAGCCTTAACTCCTGTTAAGTGTTACTCATTCACAAAATTAGAGCAGGTTAAAAAATACTTAGAAAATCCTCAATTATACAAAAAAATTAAGCAACAAAGTCTAAGCCGTTATTTAGAGAAAGATGATGAAAATGTGTATGACTTTTCGGATGTGAAAGGACAGCAACTCGCCAAGAGAGCCTTAGAAGTTGCAGCTGCGGGAGGGCATAATGTATTGCTAATTGGTTCTCCGGGATGTGGGAAAAGTATGCTGGCAAAATGTTTTCCTTCGATACTTCCACCTTTAACTCCTGAAGAAGCACTAGAAGTAAGTAAAATTTATAGCATAGCGGGATTATTAAACAAAGACAGACCATTAATTACTAAAAGACCTTTTAGGGCACCGCATCATAGTGCTTCACCCGGAAGTATTATTGGGGGAGGTTTAACACCGAGTCCAGGTGAAGTTACTTTAGCAACAAATGGTGTATTGTTTCTTGACGAGATGCCTGAATATCGCAGAGATGTTTTAGAATCTTTAAGACAACCGCTTGAAGATAGAGTTGTGACAATATCCAGAATATCAGCAGTTGTAACATATCCGGCGGTGTTTCAGTTAGTGGCGGCGGCTAATCCGTGTTATTGCGGATATTATGGTGACAAAATAAGAGAGTGTACTTGTACACCTTATCAGGTTAACAAATATCGTAGTAAAATATCAGGACCATTATTAGATAGAATAGATTTGCAAGTAGAAGTACCTAGATTAGAATACAAGGAGTTACAGAATAAGGAACAGGTTGAGAATTCTCAAACGATTCGAGAAAGGGTTATTGAGGCAAGAGAGCGACAGTTAAAAAGGTTATCACTCAAAGGAATTAATAATAATGCGCAAATGAGTAATAAGGATGTTGGACAATATTGTCAATTAGGAAATGAGGAAAAAGATTTTCTGAAGAAGGTTTATGATACCTTGGGAATGAGTGTTCGCACACATGAAAGAATATTAAAAATATCTCGGACTATTGCTGATCTTGCTGGAACAGAAAATATTAGTATTGAACATATTTCAGAAGCGTTGCAATATAGGACATTTGATAGAAGTTAAAAAAGGAGTGATTGTATAGTGGAAGATAGAGAAAAGGTGAAGGTTTATATTGAAAAATGTCATTTAGAGGCAAGAATACCTTCATATGCTCGATGTGGTGATGCAGGAATGGATATTTATGCGGTGGAGGATACGATAATTCAATTTGGGAAAACGGTAATTGTGAAGACAGGTTTAAAGGTAGCAATAGCAGAAGGGTTTGAAATTCAAATACGTCCAAGAAGTGGAATGTCTATAAAGACTCCATTAAGAGTAGCTAATAGTCCCGGAACTATTGATGCGGGATACAGGGATGAAATTGGTATTATTATGCACAATACTTCTACGGAACAGGATTATCAAATAAAAAAGGGAGATAGAATTGCCCAGATGGTAATACAAAAGGTACCCATGATAGAATGGATACCTGTAGAGAATGTAGAGAAGATAGGAGAAAATCGTGGTGGGGGTTTCGGTTCGAGCGGAAGATGATATTATAGTGAATCGTTAAGCAAATCTATAGTTGAGGAAAAATCTTGAATTGCGGCGATGATTGGGTCGGAGGTAGACATATCTACTCCGGCTTTTTTTAATAGATTTATTGGATAGTCTGAGCCACCTAATGTTAAGAAGTTAAGATAAGAAGCTAGTGCACTGTCCCTATTTTCTAGGATTCCTTTAGCCAAGGAGATTGCTGCTGAAACACCTGTGGCATATTGATATACATAGAAAGAATTGTAGAAATGGGGAATACGTGCCCATTCGTATGTTAATTCATCATCAATGATGAAATTGGAACCATGATAGTATTCATATAATTCTCGATAGGTCTTACATAATAAATCTGGTGTGAGAGGAGTATCCTCTTCAGCCATTTTGTGCATTTGCATTTCAAAATCAGCAAAAAAAGCTTGACGATAAAGGGTAGAGCGAATGCTATCAAGGTGCATACTGAGAAGATAAACTCGTTCCTGTTTGTTGTTGGTTTTATTAAGCAGATAGCGGTATAACAAATATTCGTTTACCGTTGATGCTACCTCAGCTGTGAAGATTACATAATCGGAGTTGATATAAGGTTGAGTTTTATTGCTGTAGTAGCTGTGCATGACATGACCTAATTCATGAGCCATGGTAAAGACATCATCCAGTGTTCCGGTAAAATTAAGTAAAGAATAGGGGTGGACACTATAGACACCACTAGCGTATGCTCCGGATGTTTTACCATCGTTGGGATATACATCAATCCAGCGTTCTGAAAAAGCTTGTTTTAAGACTTCAACATAGTCATTACCCAAGATGCCTAAAGCATCAAAAACCAAATCTCTACTTTCTTCGTAGGTATACGTTTTATCAATATTTTTTACTAAGGGGACAAAAAGGTCGTAGAAGTGGATGTCGTCGTACTGTAATACATGCTTGCGAAGATCTAGATAACGTTGGAGTTGGTGAACATTACTACGTACTGTTTCTATCAGGGAATCATAAACTTTTAAAGGAATATGATTCTCAGAAAGTGCCATATGACGAGAAGAATTGTATTTTCTTGTTTTGGCAAGATGGATTCTATATTTTACATTTCCGTAGGTGGTAGAAGTAAGGGAATTAATATGAGCACCATAAGTACCTAAAAGTGCTTTGAAAAAATTTTTTCGTACATTTCTATCGTAGGAATTAAGTGACTTCCGGTAATTTGTTTCATTTGCTATGATTTTTTCTCCGTTTGTTCCATCAACTTCAGGATAATCCCAATCATTCACAGTCATATCGTCATATATTTTCACAAACGAACCACCTAGAGAGCTCATTCTGGATAGAATTTCTTCCTCTTGTGGAGTAAGAATATGCTCTTTTTCTTTAAATAAATTTTCAAACATAAATGAATATATTGCAAGTTCGGGTACTTCGGTTTTGTATTTTTCAAAATCAGTTGGTTCGAGTTTGGCTAATTCAGGTTCGTAAAAGGAAAGGTTATCTGAAATTTTAGTATAAATGTTATCAATTCTTTCATAATCTATCTTAGTTTGTGCATTACCCATATTTACATCAAAATTCATTCGTGCATACGAACCAGCACGTTCTAGTTTGGAACCTAATTTGTCCATTAGACTCAGGGCTTCCTGTAGATTGAGGGAGCTTTTTGTTATAGTACCTTTTTTTAAAACAAGGGTGTTCATAATACTAAGAATCTCATTAAGTTCATTTTCCCAGTCTAAATGGGACTTATATAGATGTTCGAGATCCCAAGTATATTGCTTATCAATTTCTTGACGAGTTTTCACAATATCACTCCTAACATGTATTTTTTCTTATTTTACTTTATGATGTTTACCATTCTTAAAACATCATATCACTTTACACTATAATATTTAACCATTTTGGGTTAAATGCTATGAATATTTATTTTTTTGGATGGGGAATCTATGATATGAAAGGTTTTTTGAATAAATAAAGGGGGGTTATATTTGAACGGGTTGCCCATAGGTACAATTACATTGGTAATATTATCGGGATTAGTATATTTTGGACTAGCTCAGCGTTTGCTTGATAGAATGCGTCTTTCTGATAAAGAAGCTTTGGTGATAATAGGAGCCTTAGTTATAGGTAGTTTTATAGATATACCTTTATCAAAGGGGAATATTGAAGTATCTGTAAATGTAGGAGGAGCATTGGTTCCGGTTGTTTTGGCGTTTTATCTTTTATATAAAGCGGGAACTACCAGAGAAGTAGTTAGGGCGTTGCTTGCCACTGTTGTAACAGCAGGCGTTATTTACTTCTTAGGAAGTATTGTTATGAAAGGGGATGCAAGTGATAGGATGACCTTGATCGATCCTTTATATTTATACCCTCTAGTCGGTGGTACAACGGCATATTTATTAGGACGTTCACGTCGTGCTGCTTTTGTGGCAGCAACATTGGGAGTATTAAGCTTGGATATAATTCACTTTTTTTGGCTTGTATCTACAGGAACACCTGGAACGGTCAATATGGGTGGGGCAGGTGCGTTTGATTCTATTGTTATTGCAGGATTGGTTGCTATTTTATTAGCTGAAATAATAGGTGAAACACGTGAACGACTTCAGGGTGGACCAGCTACCAAAGGAAGAGATCCTGAACTTCTTAAGCATTTGAATAGTAATCTCGGAATAGATGAGAAGGTGGGGGAAGAAGATGAAAAAAACTAAAGCTAATAGATTATTGATTACTTTGAGCTTAGGATTTCTTATTTTAGGTGGTTGTTTGTTTTATTATGAGAATAATCCCCAGGCATATAATACTTTTGCGGAAGTGGGGATTGACTTAAACATATTAGATAATTTAGGGAAGTGGGAAGGCGAATTAGCATGTGGAGAATACTTTTCATTAGTTAATGAAACAGGAAAAGAAATCAATCAAATTGGACGCATGGCATTTATAGGTGATGAATTTATAGCAGAGGATAATAATAGATACAAAATTGTAGAGATTGACGAAAAAAACAATAAGGCTATATGCAAATTGATGGCAAAAGAAAATATTGCTTGGCTTGACGAATGGGACAATGCTTCGGCTGTTATGTTAGCTCAAAACAGTAGTAAGGTAGGAATTTATATGACACATACTGATGAATCATATGTACCAACGGATGGTACCGAAAGTAAAAAAGGAAATGGGGGTATTTTGAAAGTAGGAAGTGCTTTTGCAAAAAAATTAAAGAATGAAGGAGTTAATACGGAGATAAGCTTTAACAAGCATGATCCTCACGATGCTAATGCCTATCATCGTTCCAGAAAAACAGCTGTCCAGTTATTGAAAAATAATCCCGTTGCCTTGATTGATGTTCATCGTGATGGTGTTCCTGATCCGAATTTTTATAAAACAGAAGTAGATGGGAAAAATGCTACGAAAATTAGACTTGTTATTGGTAGACAAAACCCTAGAATGTCTGCTAATTTGGAGTTTGCAAAAAGAATTAAGGCATATTATGATAAAAATTCGCCTGGCTTTATTAAAGGAATTTATATGGGAAAAGGAAATTATAATCAGGATTTGGGACCAAAAACAATTTTAATTGAGGTGGGTACTTATACAAATAGTCGTGAAGCGGCGGAGCAAGGAGTGGCTAGATTTGCTAAAGATATACCTAAAATAATTGGAGCTGCTGCAGGACCTAGTGTACAACCAGGGACTAAATTGGGATTAAAAACAGGAACGGGTAAATCAATATTGTGGATTTTAGTTTTAGTTGTTGTTGGTGGTGGTGCTTTTTTGTTGCTAAGTACAGGTAGTTGGAAGGGTGCTGTGGGTAAATTGTCAGGGATGGGTAAAGAGTTTTCTAATTATATGGGTTCGAGTAATGAAAAAGAAGAAGTTAAAGAAGAAAAGGACGAAGAAAAAAAAGATGATCAAGGGAAAGATAACTAAAGAGAAAATTTAGTAACAGTCGCTAAGCTCAGTTTTGCACACAGTAGACACTAACGAACAAGTTTGTAAGTGTTACTAGTGTGTAATAATGGTTCAACTAACCTTGAGTGGGGGATGAAGAAAACTCCCACTCAAAGAAGTTTCACTTTATGAATGTTTGTATTTTAATGAATAGTCTTGACGCTTGACTTATGATAAAGGATAATGATGAAGTGACTAGGAAACGGTGGTGTGCTAAATGGAAGGTGCAGAAATCATAGGAATCGAAAAAGATTCTTTGGCAGAAGAATTGAATCTGATGGCTGGCGATAAGATACTCAAGGTTAATTATAAAAAAATTAAAGATTTAATTCAGTTTCAAATGGAATGGGCAGGGGAAGAGGTTATTCTTGAAGTAAAGAAGAATAATGGTGATAATGAATTATATGAAATTGAAAAAGAGTATGATGAGCCATTGGGTGCTATTTTTGATAAAGCCATCTTTGATGGTCTAAAAACATGTGGTAACAAATGTATATTTTGTTTTGTTGATCAGATGCCTCAACACATGAGGAAAGGTCTTTACATAAAGGATGATGATTATCGTCTGTCATTTCTTCAAGGTAGTTATATTACACTTACAAATTTAAAAGGAAGAGATATTAGTCGCATAAAACGAGAACATCTTTCCCCCTTATATGTGTCTGTTCATGCAACTAATCCAAAAATCAGAAAAAGCATTATAAATAATCCAAGAGCGGGAGATGTCCTGAAAATAATGAAGGAGTTGTCTGATGCAGGTATTAAGTTTCATACTCAAATTGTTGCGTGCCCTGGTGTTAATGATGGGGAAGTTCTGGAGGAAACCTATAGAGATTTAAGCAGTATTGAAGGGGTTCTTTCAATAGTTATAGTTCCTGTAGGCTTGACGAGATATCGTAATGATTTGCCTGATTTAAGTATATATACGAGGGAAGATGCTCAATGCTTGGTTAAATTGGTTGAAGAAAAACAACAGTTGGAGTTACAAAGGCGAGGAAGTCACTATATTTGGCCATCTGATGAGTTTTACTTATTAGCAGGGATGCAAATTCCTACAGCAGAAGTATATGAAGATTATTGCCAATTAGAAAATGGGGTTGGAATGATCAGGCTTTTATGGGATGATTTTCAGAACTTGCAATTACCTGCTGAGATAAATCCGTCAAAGGAAATAATTATTGCTACTGGTGTATCTGGATTTAAGGTAATCAATTCGGTTGTGGATAGGTTAAACAAAATAAAAGGTTTAAAGATAATTGTGAAGGAGATAAAGAATAGCTTTTTTGGTTCTACAATAACGGTGACAGGTTTACTGACAGGAAAATGTCTTTTAAATGGATTGAAAGATGTTGAAAAAGGGAGTATTGTTTGTATATCAGAAACAATGATTAAGTCTGGAAATGGGAAGTTCTTGGATGACTTGACACCTGCTGATGTAGGAACTAGATTAGGAATTAATCTAATTACTGTACCTGTTGATGCTAAAGAAATATTAAAGAAAATTATTGAGGTTTAAGAATAAGAATAAGAATGAGGATATAAGGAAGGTGAAAGAAATGGCTAAACCTATAGTTGCTATTTTAGGAAGACCTAATGTAGGAAAATCTACATTATTTAATAGGCTTACGGGTGGACGAACCGCAATAGTAGAGGATACTCCTGGAATTACGAGAGACCGATTATATCGGGAAGCTGAATGGACAGGGAGAAAATTTACTTTAATTGATACAGGAGGACTGGAGTTTACGGATAATGATGATTCTATTAACGCTCAGGTGAGAAAACAAGCTCAGATAGCTATAAATGAAGCTGATGTGATGCTATTTATAGTTGACGGAAAAACTGGTCTTACAGCTCAGGATGAAATAATTGCCGATATATTAAGAAAGGTTAAAAAACCTGTTATATTAGTAGTTAATAAGGTGGAACAGTTTAAAAACAATGTAGATTTGTATGAGTTTTATAGTCTCGGATTAGGTGATCCTGTTCCTGTTTCCGCAGTTCATGGTATGAATACTGGGGATATGTTGGATATGGTTGTAAGTTATTTTAAAGAGATAGAGGAAGAGGATTGTGAGCCTGATATAATTAAAATAGCTGTAGTAGGAAGACCGAATGTAGGCAAATCGTCACTGGTGAATGTACTATTAGGTCAAGAAAGAGTAATAGTTAGTGATATATCTGGAACTACTCGTGATGCTATAGATACCCCGTTTGAAAGGGAAGGGCAAAAATACGTATTGATTGATACAGCGGGGATGAGAAAAAGAGGTAAAGTTGGGGAAAAGAATACTGAAAAATATAGTGTAATAAGGGCTTTGAAAGCTATTGATCGTAGTGATATTGTCTTAATGATTATTGATGCTACAGAGGGTATCCTAGAGCAAGACAAGCGTATTGCGGGGTATATTCATGAAGCTGGAAAAGGTGTTATAATAGTCACAAACAAATGGGATTTGGTAGAAAAAGATGAAAAAACAATGAATAAGTATGACGAAGATGTGAGAAACCAACTGGGTTTTATGAGATATGCTCCTACTCTTTTTGTTTCTGCACTTACCAAACAAAGGGTTGTGAAAATTGTAGAATTAGTGAATTTTGTTGCTGAACAGCAAACCACTCGTGTAAGCACCAGTATTTTAAATGAGATTATAAGTGAAGCAGTGCAGTTAACCCCACCTCCTTCAGACAAAGGGAAAAGGTTAAAGATCTTATATTGTACACAGGCAGGTATAAAACCGCCTAATTTCATTTTCTTTGTTAATGAACCAGAATTAATGCATTTTTCTTATGTACGTTATATTGAAAATAAGATAAGGGGAAATTTTGGGTTTGAAGGTTGTCCTATTCGTATAACTGTTAGAAAAAGAGAGATGTAGAGGAGTTGGTTATGTGAGGTATATTCTCGTAATTTTATTATCTTATCTGATTGGTTCGATATCCTTTGGCATAATTGTAACTAGATTAGTAAAGGGAGAAGATATAAGAAAATATGGTAGTGGAAATACGGGATTTACTAATGTACTTAGAGTAGTGGGAACGGGACCTGCCCTTTTTGTTATAGCAGGAGATGCTTTTAAAGGTGCAATATGTGTTATTCTAGGTTCATATATTGGAGGAAATATGTACTGTGCAGTATTGGGTGGATTAGTAGCAATGGCGGGACATACATATCCACTTTATCATGGATTTAGAGGTGGGAAAGGTGTGGCTACGGGGTTGGGGGTTACTTTAACGTTAGCTCCTGATGTTACGTTGATAGCAATTGCCGTTTTTGCAGTTTCAGTGTTGTTAAGTCGTTATGTTTCGCTGGGCTCTATCCTAGGTGCTTTCAGTGTTCCTTTAAGTATATGTATATTGGGAAAACAGGTGCCAATTTTATTATTTGGTATATTAGCAGCTCTTTTTGTGGTATATCGGCATAAATCCAATATTATTAGAATTTATAAGGGAGAAGAAAATAAGATTGGAAAAAAAACAGATAATGATGGAGGGATATTATGAGTGATGTTACGGTATTAGGGTCTGGAAGTTGGGGGACAGCGTTGGCCGTATTGTTATCAAAAAAAGGGTATAAAGTTCATCTCTGGGGTAGGGATAAAGAAAAAGTAGAAACACTAAACCGTACAAGAGAAAACATTCATTATCTACCCGGGGTTATGTTACCTACAGGAATCGTAGCTACCACGGATTTAGAGGAAGCGTTGAACGCTAAAAAATACGTAATTCTTTCAGTACCATCAGCTAAGACTAGACAATTGTGCAAAAACATCAAAGGTTTAATTAACGAGGATCAAATATTAATTAATACGTCAAAGGGGATTGAAACGGATACTTTAAAAAGAATGAGTGAGGTTATTGAGGAAGAATTAGTTGATAAATCTCCGCAAATTGCAGTTTTATCTGGACCTAGTCATGCGGAAGAGGTAGGTAAAGATATACCGACTGCCGTCGTCATTGGGTCTAAAAATCGTAAAGTGGCTGAAGAAATTCAAAATGTTTTTATGTCTCCTAAGTTTAGGGTGTATACTAATCCTGACATGATAGGAATAGAGTTAGGGGCAGCACTTAAAAATGTTATTGCTTTAGGGACAGGTATAGCCGATGGCATTGGTTATGGGGATAATACTAAGGCGGCTTTAATTACAAGAGGATTGACAGAAATCGCTCGTTTAGGTGAAGCAGTGGGGGCGGATGTTCGTACTTTTGCTGGGTTAACGGGCATTGGAGATTTGATAGTAACATGTACAAGTATGCACAGTAGAAATAGAAGGGCAGGTATACTGATCGGAAAAGGAGATCCACTAGATGTGGTTTTGAAAAAAGTAGGTATGGTTGTTGAAGGGGTAACAGCTACTGAAGCAGGATACAAGTTGGGTGAAAAATATAAAATATCAATGCCTATTTGTCAGCAAACTTATGAAGTTTTGTTTAATAATAAAAATCCTAAAGAAGCTGTTGTGGAATTGATGATGCGTCAAAAGACGCATGAAGTTGAGGAAGTAGCCGTTCAGGACAAATGGTAAAAGTGTTATTTAAAGACTGATTTATGTTGTAAAACATAAATCAGTCTTTTTTATTTGTAATAAAAATATCACAAGGACAGTATATATGTATTGTTAATGAATATTTGTATGTACATACCCTTTTAGATTTTATAAAATAGTTTAATTTACAATCAGATTTATTAGGAATTTCATTTGATTGAGATTTTATTTTATATTAACAGGGATACGTGTTTACAAAGAGGGGGGATGGCAAGAATTTACGTTAGTAGTAACGTTCAAATATATATTTTTTAAAAGGGAGGGGATAGTGTGGAAAATATTTTTAGTGATATTGCAGAAAGAACTGGGGGGGATGTCTATTTAGGTGTCGTTGGTCCTGTTCGTGCAGGTAAATCAACTCTTATTAAAAAAGTAATGGATCTTCTGGTTATACCCAACATTGCAAATAATTACGACAAAGAAAGAGCTATAGATGAGTTACCTCAAAGTGGAGCAGGTAAGACGATAATGACCACTGAACCTAAATTTATACCTAATGAGGCTGTAGAAATTGAGGTCAAGGATGGTTTGTCTGTTAAGGTAAGATTAGTGGATTGTGTTGGATATACTGTAACGAGTGCCAAAGGGTATGAAGATGAAAATGGACCACGTATGGTGAATACTCCTTGGTCTGATGAACCAATGCCTTTTCAAGAAGCAGCTGAAATGGGGACACGTAAAGTTATTACGGATCATTCCACAATTGGGATCGTAGTGACTACAGATGGTAGTATAACTGATATTCCCAGAGAGCAGTACGTCGAGGCAGAGGGAAGAGTTGTGGAGGAGCTTAAAGCAATAGGAAAGCCTTTTGTTATTATTCTTAATTCTGTTGATCCGAATGATGTTACCACTATTGAATTAGCTCAGGAACTGGAAAGCTTTTACGAAGTACCTGTTATTCCTATTGATGTGGCTCAATTATCTGAAGGCACTATAATGCAAGTTTTGGAGGAAGCACTTTTTGAATTTCCTGTGACAGAAGTAAATGTAAGCTTGCCCAAATGGATCGAAGAACTCGAAGCTGAACATTGGTTAAGAAAAAAATTTGAGGATTCTGTTCAAGACACTATCAGTAAAGTAGGACGTTTAAGAGACATAGATCAAGCAATTGAGTTATTATCTGAACAGGATTTTATTGATGAAGTAGTTCTTGACAATATGAATATGGGAACTGGAATGGCTTCGATAGAAATGTCAGCCAAGGAAGGGCTTTTTTATGAAGTCCTCAATGAAGTTACAGGTTATAATATTGAAGGAGAACATGAACTTTTTCGTTTGATTAAGGAGTTGAGTACAGCTAAAATTGAGTATGACAAAGTGTCGGAAGCTTTAGAAAGGGTTAGAGACACGGGCTATGGTGTTGTAAACCCTATTATTTCCGAAATCAATTTGGAAGAACCCGAGCTTATTAAACAAGGTGGTCTTTTTGGAGTTAAGTTAAAGGCTAGTGCTCCATCCCTTCATATTATTCGTACAGATATAACAGCCGAGATAACACCTCTGATGGGAACAGAAAGACAGTGTGCAGATTTAGCCAGATATATAACAGAAAAATTTCAGGAGAATCCCTCTCAAATTTGGAATTATGATATATTTGGAAAATCACTTCATGAACTGGTTACAGAGAATATTCAAGGCAAATTGCAAACTATACCGGAAAATGTGCAGGATAAGTTAAAAGAAACGTTAAATCGAATTGTAAACGAAGGTAGTGGGGGTATTATTTGCATAATTATTTAGGAAAAAGGAATCGGTTATTTAAACCGATTCCTTTTTTTATAGTCAATTAAAAAAGCAACTTCCACTTTATAGAATTAAATTTCTTCAAAATATATAGTCTATTATAATATATTATCATAAATCAATTATAAAAAAGTCGAGTATTGTCAAAAAAGTTGACAAATACAAATATAAATTGTATAAATATATGGTTATATACAATATATCATTTAATTAAAATCAATCGCAAATGACAATATTAAATAAAAAAATTCTGGCAAAAGAGAAGTAATTAATATTAAAGGGAGAGTTGAGAAAATGAAAAAAAGATTGTTTAGTGTATTGTTAATTATGGCAATGGCTAGTGGGATGATGACGTGCACGTTATTTGCTAAAGAAGAAATTAAAAAAGAAAATATTCCTTCTGTATTTTCTGATATGCCAAATGATTGGTCAACTACAGCACTAGAAAATGCTGTAAAGAATGGTTTGTTATCAGGTTGCGGCGGTCAGATTATGCCAAAAGAAAATATGACAAGAGCGCAAATGGCAGCCGTTATAAATCGATCCTTTGGGACAACAGAAAAGGTATCGCTAGACAGCTACACTGACGTGGCGGCAAACGCATGGTATTATGCTGACATGGCAAAGGCTGTACAGATGAAAACTTTAGTTGGTAGTGACAATAAATTGAATCCCGACAGCAATATCACTCGTGAGGAAGCTTTTGCAGTTGTTGTCCGTGCATTCAAATTACCTGATGCTGCAGAGAGTGTACTTGATAAGTTTTCAGATAAAGCTTTAGTGAGTCCATGGGCAAAAGGAGCAACAGCGTCTATTGTAATGGCAGGATATATTGGGGGTTCAAATGGTAAATTAAACCCGAAGCAGAACATGACAAGAGCGGAGTTTGCTCAGCTAATGGATAACCTCTTAAAAAGATATTATAAAAAATCAGGCACATATATTACAGATGTTGATGGCAATGTAATGATTAATGTACCTGGTGTAACTCTTAAGGGAATGACAATTACAGGAGATTTAATTATTGGTGATGGTGTAGGAGATGGCGATGTAATTTTGGACAGTGTAGTTGTCAAAGGAAGAACAGTAATTCGTGGCGGTGGTGTAAATTCTATCAAAATTATTGGCGATTCTGATATGCAAAGCATGGTGATCACAAAGATTGACGTGAAAATCAGGGTTTATGTAGACGGTGTATTACAGATTGGCGAGATAATAGTTGATGGTAGTGATGATGTTATAGTAGAAGGCGGAGATGTAGGAAATATAATGGTCGTTGCTTCTGATGTTACGGTGACGGTAACCGATGCAAAAATCGCATCGATTACCGTAGAAGGCGACAATTGCAAAATTATTGTTTCTGGTGATTCAACGGTACAGTTAGTTACAATAAATGGTGATAATGCAGAAATCATAGTATGTGAAGGCACTACAATAGAAAATATTATTGTAAATGGAAATGGTGCAGATATTAGTGGCGATGGTAGGGTTGGTGAGGTTGAAGCAAACGCAGATAATATTACAGTGTCAACACGTGGAACAAAAGTTACAGCAGCAGAAGGGACGACGGGCATAAAGGCAGGGACAGTAACTGTTGGTGCAGGAAATACAGTTACTATTCCTGGAAGAAAAAGTAGTAAAAAGAGTATTAAAAAGATTAATAGTAGTAAATTATCACCAGTTACTACAAGTACTATTAATGATACTATTACGGAAGACGAATTCTATGAATTGCCGGATAACGTTAGTGTTACCATGAGTGACGATACAACCAAAGAGTTGGCTGTTACTTGGGAACCTGCTACAGTTGATACAAGTGTAGCAGGAAACTATACTTTTGTCGGTACTTTGATGGACTATCCTACTTTTAAAGGTGTTAGCTTGACATTAACCGTTATAAGGAAAGCATATAATGAAAAAGCAATTACAGCATATAGCTTCGATGGTTTAACACCGGCAGTAGTTGGTACGATAGATGAAGAAAAAAAGACAGTCACCTTGACAGTCCCCAATGGAACGGAGATAACGGCTTTGGTGGCAACATTCACGAATTCGGTAGCATCAACTGTAACTGTAGGTGAAGATGACCAAACGAGCGGAATAACAAAGAATGATTTTACAGATGAAGTAGTATATACAGTAACTGCGGAGGATGGAAGTACGGCTACATACACGGTAACAGTATCAGTGGAAGCAGAATATTTTACTTTTGATAGTGAAACAGGAACAATTACTGGATATGATATAGCAGGTGGAAAAGATGTCGTAATTCCAACAATTATAAATTGTACTACGGTAACGGGTATTGGCGATAGTGCATTTAAGGATTGTCAATTAACTAGTGTAATCATTCCAGATTGTGTAAAAAGCATTGGAGAATACGTATTCAGTGGTTGTAGTGAATTGACACAAATTATAGTAGATGGAAGTAATGAAAATTATTCAAGTATAGATGGAGTACTATTTAATAAAGAAAAAACGATTTTTTTGCAGTATCCTATCGGCAAAACAGGAAGTTATATTATTCCCAACAGCGTGGTGAGTATTGGTGAATACGCATTCAGTGGTTGTAGTGAACTGACCAGCGTGACTATCCCAGACAGTGTTAGTATTGGTAATGATTGCTTTAGATATTGTGAAAATTTGATTAGCGTAACTATTGGTAGCGATGTAAGTTTTAATGAAGAACCTATTAATTATTCAAGTAGTTTTAAACAAGCTTATGCAGCGAGAGGAGCGGGAACTTACACACTCAGCGGAAGTACTTGGACAAAAACATTAAGTAGTGCTAAAGCAATTACTACTTTTAGCTTTGAAGCTATAATACCGGCAGTAGTTGGTACGATAGATGAAGAAAATAAGACAATTACATTGACAGTTCCCAATGGAACGGATGTAACCGCTTTGGTGGCAACATTCACTAATTTGGTAGCATCAACTGTAAGCATAGGTGAAGATGTCCAAACGAGTGGAATAACAAAGAATGATTTTACAGATGAAGTAGTATATACAGTAACTGCGGAGGATGGAAGTACGGCTACATACACGGTAACAGTATCAGTGGAAGCAGAATATTTTACTTTTGATAGTGAAACAGGAACAATTACGGGATATGATATAGCAGGTGGAAAAGATGTTGTAATTCCAACAATTATAAATGGTGTTGCAGTAACAGGTATTGGCGATAGTGTGTTTAAGGATTGTCAATTAACTAGTGTAATCATTCCAGATAGTGTAAAAAGTATTGGAGAATACGTATTCAGTGGTTGTAGAGAACTGACCAGTGTAAATATTCCAGATAGTGTGACGAGCATTGGTAAATGTGTATTCAGTGGTTGTAGTGGACTGACACAAATTATGGTAGATGGCAGTAATGGAAATTATTCTAGTATTGCTGGAGTATTATTTAATAAAGATCAAACGATTCTTTTGCAGTATCCTATCGGCAAAACAGGAAGTTACGTTATTCCCAACAGCGTGGCGAGTATTGGAGAATACGCATTTAGTGGTTGTAGTGGATTGACAAGCGTGACCATCGGGAACGGTGTGGCAAGTATTGGTGATTACGCGTTCTATAGATGTAGTGGACTGACACAAATTATGGTAGATGGCAGTAATGAAAATTATTCAAGTATAGATGGAGTACTATTTAATAAAGATCAAACGATTCTTTTGCAGTATCCTATCGGCAAAACAGGAAGTTACGTTATTCCCAACAGCGTGGCGAGTATTGGTGAATACGCATTTAGTGGTTGTAGTGAACTGACCAGCGTGACTATTCCAGACAGTGTTAGTATTGGTAATGATTGCTTTAGATATTGTGAAAAATTGATTAGCGTAACTATTGGTAGTGGTGTAAGTTTTAATGAAGAACCTATTAATTATTCAAGTAGTTTTAAAGAAGCTTATACAGCAAGAGGAGCGGGAACTTACATACTCAGCGGAAGTACTTGGACAAAAATATTAAGTAGTGCTAAAGTAATTACTGCTTTTAGCTTTGAAGCTATAACACCGGCAGTAGTTGGTACGATAGATGAAGAAAATAAGACAATCACCTTGACAGTTCACAATGGAACGGACGTGACTACCTTAATGGCAACATTTACCAACCCGGTAGTATCAACTGTAAGCATAGGTGAAGTAGAACAAACGAGTGGGACAACAGCAAATGACTA
>JAQUGH010000173.1 GCA_028684195.1 Clostridia bacterium
AGTCAAAGCATCTGACTCAAAAGATAGTCCACCTTCAGTTGTTCATTCGAGTAAAGATAGCTTGTTTAAGTCTTGCAAAGGATTGATAGCTATAGACAAAAGGCTTCAAAAAGCATTAGCTAAATCCATTGATAAATTGTCTGAAGGAGAATATTTAGAACTTGTGTGTAACGTGGTTTCAGATATTGAATGTGGAGATTCACTCAGTTCTATAAGGAAGAAATTAATGATAGTTCCATTTCTGTTAAGAAAAAAGCAACATTATTCTGATAAAGATTTTGGCAAATTCAGAACACATTTTCACGAGTTTAAAGATTCAACAATAAGGTATTATATTGTTATAATAGATTATGACTTAACAGATTTTGCTGATGAGGTATTTACAACTTTAAGGGAGGGGTAGTATGATTCGAGAGTATTTAACTGAAAAAGTAAATATGCTTTTGGAATCTAATAAGCCAAAAGAATTAACTACCCATTGGACAATTAATAGCGTGTTAAATAGGTTGAATGATCAATCGTTTAACGCAGAATATCCAACAATACATTCGGAATTACTGGCTTTTTTGTATCAGAGTGCTGGAGTGAAACTAGATGGTATTCACGCTAACTCCAGTGATTTGTATAAGAAGAGTTATGATATCTGGAAAGTAATTTTGAGTGAATCTATTGAAAGTGGAGAAGTTGACTTAAAACAGCTTTTTTACTTGGCTTCAAATGGATTACTTGCGGATGAATTCGCAGAAGTTAGAATGATTCTAATTGAGAGTAGACTAGAGGACATTTATCAATCATTAGAAAATCAAGGTTGGCCCGAACTTCTAGAGAATTCTATTTATCTTCTTATCTTAATTTTAATTAGAAAACTAAATGGTTGGGAAGATATAAAACTTGTAGATACATTAATTTATGAATTACAAGCTGTGCAACAGAGTAAAGAAGAAGCTTATTACGCAGAATTGAGCGAGGACATATTATTTGAAAGTCTTTGTTGGTCTGCAGCACTTTTTAATGTACTTGAAGCGATTGAATCATATAAAAAATATATTTTAACAGGTAAACCAGAAAATATTGAAAAAGTTATACTGAGGTTTTGCCGTGACTCATATGAGCTATTAGGTGCTATAGATAACGATGGAGCAAATTTTTTGTTTGTGCTTATTGAAAAAGTATTAATCAAGTTAACGTCGTTGTCACTATGGACATGTATCAGTGGCGTGTCTGAGAAACTTGACAATTATATTGAAATCTTAACAGGTGAAGACAACGAAAAACCAATATTTGAACTATGGCCATCTCAAAAGCAAGCAATAGGCAAAAATCTATTTGATAATACTAAAACAGCAATTGTTGTGCAAATGCCAACTAGTGCAGGAAAAACATTGCTTGCTAAATTTTACATTTTGCAAACGATGAATTTATTTGCTGATTCGAAAGTAGCATACATTGTTCCTACAAGAGCATTAGTTAATCAAGTTAAAAAAGACTTAAGAAGTGATTTTAAGTCGATTGGTATAAATGTTGATATATCAATTCCATATGCCGACATTGAAGAAATGGAAGATGAGTTGCTATTAAAAGAATCTGACATTATTGTTACAACTCCAGAAAAGCTTGATATATTAATGAAAGTCAACCATCCAATAGTAAAGAAGCTCAAATTAGTTGTCGTGGATGAAGCACATGGAATTCAGGAAACTAACCGTGGTGCTAAGTTAGAGCTTTTACTTGCAATGCTAAGAAAAGATAATCGCTCTCTGAGAATCCTGATGCTTAGTCCATTTATAGAGAATGCTATGGATATAGCAAATTGGTTAGGCGCGGATAGAGGTCACGATATTTTGGTAGATTGGAAACCATCTCAGCAATTTCCTGGAACTTATCTGTTAAGAACGATAGAAAGAGGAAAGCATCAAGGTGAAATAACCTACATTCCTTCAGCTTTGAGTACAATGTATACTGAAAAATTTGTTGTACCTATTCATAGTGTTACAAATAAAAGTATCTCAAAAACTGAGAAGTCTGTTTGTGTTGCAAAAAAATATAGTAATCTCGGTGGAGTTTTGATTTTGTGCACTCAAAAAAAATATGCTGAAAATGTTGTTCGTCAATTGATGAGTGAACCTGATTGTGATGAAGCAACATTAAAAATGCTCGAACCATTATTACTTCTCGTTTCTGAAGAACTAGGAGAAGACAGTATATTATATCAAGCTATTTGCAAAGGATTTGCATATCATCATTCGGCATTGCCATTAATAGTACGTGAAGAAATTGAAGAAGCAATATCTAATAGATTAATAAAGATTGTAGCTGCTACTACTACTCTTGCTCAAGGTATGAACTTTCCAATATCTACAGTAATATTTCAAGGTATGACCATGTATGATAATGGTAGATGTAGGGACATGAAGCCATC
Source organism: Clostridia bacterium (assembly GCA_028684195.1). Taxonomy (GTDB): domain Bacteria; phylum Bacillota; class Peptococcia; order DRI-13; family DTU073; genus JAQUGH01. The sequence goes on from JAQUGH010000173.1 coordinate 2,420, forward strand.
TGAATTCTGGAATATTGCAGGACGTGCCGGGAGAGCGCTTGTTGATAAAGAGGGACATATTATTTCAATTTGTTGTGATGAGAATGAAGTTGGAAAATTTGAAAAATATTTGAGCAACAAAAATCAAGAAGTGATTTCATCTTTAATAAAGGTGATAGAAATTATACCTGAGGATCAATTCAGTAAATATTGGATAAAAGAGTATAACGCTCTTTCATCATTACTGCAGTATATATATCATACAATTTTGGTTAGCCCCGATGTGGAGATTGATGATTTACTAAGAGGTAGTTTAGTATATTATCAGCTATCTGATAGTGGACAACGCTCGAATGCCGAAAAACTAGTAAGATTTACTAGAAATTATTTAAACAGAATTAAATTAGACAGAAAGAGACCTAAGCTGATGGAGTCTATAGATAAGACAGGTTTAAGTAGTGTTAGTATGCATTTTTTATTGGCGAAAATAAGTGAAAATAACATTGCGATTGATCCAAGTTCTATTTTTAATACAGACGATAATAAATTGGTTGATATAATAAAAGTTGTAAATGAAATACCAGAAATAAATTTAGGATTAACAGGTAGTGGGAGGTTTAATCCTGAATTGGTGGCGGTCATTACAAAAGCATGGGTAGATGGAAAAAGTATTCGTGAAATTGCTGATAAATACATTAAAGAGGATTCTGATATCCAAACTACTGACGATAAAATGAGCAAATGTGGAGAATATATTTATGGTAAGCTTATAAACAATCTGCCCTGGGGAATATCGGCGATACAAAGATTAAAAGGTGTTGATGTTGATGAAGGAGAAGTTGCAGATGTATTAGTGCCATCATATATTTATTTTGGAGTAAAATCTCAAGAAGCTGTTGCCTTGAGCATGTTAGGGGTACCGCGGTTTGCTGCGGAAAAAATAAGCAAAAAATGGAAGGAAAACCATGGGACTATCGATAAACTGAAACTTGAAGAATTAAGTCAATGGTTACGAAATTCGAGTAAAAGCGATTGGATTGATTGTTTCTCTAAAGACGATATTGCAAAAGGCAAATTAGCATACGATATATGGAAGAAGAATAATGGTTGATTATTTATTACCCTCTATTGTCAAATTGTCATCAGGGGTAACTTGCTGAAAAATGTACTTATACCAAGTCTGATGACCCTTATCAATGATAAGGGTAACTTACTTAACCTTACATTATTAATATTATATCCATTTAATTTAAAGAGATTTGTAAGGAAATTAAGGGCTCGACGTCCTGTCAACCTCTGAATATGGGGGCGACCAACTTCACTTAACAGCAAGTCTTCCCGCAAGGGCGCGGATAAGCGGGTTCAACGTGTGCAGGATTTTGGGAAGGGCTGAAGAAAGCCGCGCCACATCCCTTCGCTAACCGAGGCGACTTGTCCAAACCTAAGATAAGAGCTATCTAAGGTTTGGACAAGCCTGTAAGCTCAGGGACGTCGGGAAGACGCAGGACGTTAGTCGCAAGTGCGACCAGCACTTTAAAATATATAAGTGGTAAGCCTTATATCGGGCTGTCTAAGTCGAAAGACTTTTGGACTATTCTATCCACTTGGAATAACCCTACCTATGGGCGCGTCGTTGGTAACGAC
>JAQUGH010000174.1 GCA_028684195.1 Clostridia bacterium
TGATGATGTTGCTATTGCTCTTACTGATGAGCTCAACGAGTTCCGCAGCAATCAAATACGTTCCACAGACTTGGATAGCTCCAACTAGCGGGTACTTTGCCACAGAACAAGAAGGCAGAGACCTTCTATCCGCACTAAGAACCTACAAACAGGAAAGGGAAGCATATAAAGAATCCTATGAAGAGCTCCACAATGAATTTAAGCTTTTTGTGGAAGAAGTTAAGACCAATGAAGCTGAATTAAAAGAAGCTATGGTCAAGGAAAGAACAGCATGGAAAAAGGAAGTCAGGAAAGCCCAAGCACCAGGAATAGGGGTGTTTGCTGGCCCATCGTATGATGCCACAACAGGTAATTTTGGAATATCTGTTGGTATCGGAATAGTGTGGAAGATATGGTAGCAAGAAATATTCTGATAGCGGTTTGTGCTATTGTGTTGCTTGTGATATGGTGGTGTAAATCTACCCAAGATGATTAGACAAAAAAATAAGGCTATAACCAGATTGAAGGTTATAGCCTTATTTTTTTTTATTTACAAATCATAGGGGTACTGCAGGATTTACAAAATGCTTCTTGTTCCGCTTGTCCCACCAAAGAAATTCTCCAAAAGCAAGCTTGTTCTTTCTGATGTAAATTATATAGTCCAAGAAGCTTGGATCTTCTACCAAAAGTTTGTACTCTTCTTCCTTCAGACCCAAATATGAAGCAATATCCTCTTCGGAATCCTTGGAATCCTTGCTGTTGTGCCAAGCCTCTATATAGGCATCTAGGCTGGCTTCAATTTTTTCTCCCGCCAGAATAGCATCTATAAATTTGGGCAAGCCACCTTCTTTCTTTTTTGTTGGAGCATCTTTCTGCCCCAATCCGTGTACCAGCTCTTCACACTCCTTGGTGACTTCAAGAAGCTTTTTTGTTCTTGCAATAACTTCAAGCACAATAAGGGATACCTCTGAATTATCCTCCATTTCCTGCTGTGCGTATTTCATAGCGAGAGCCTTTGTGTTCAAAGTCTCCATAATTTCCTCTGTGTCGGTGTTCATAACAACAAAATTATCAATATACAAAGTTATAACTCCTCCTTAAATATCATCTATTCCACACAAACGATCACAGGTGGCAGTACAGAAAAGGTGTAAATCCTTACCACAAAGAGTTACCTCTTGCAAAACAGAGTTATCCAAAGCACAACAATGCAGCTTGTAGCACTCTTCCCCCAGCATCCGAGGCTCTTTGTGAAGTTGTGGGCAACACTTTGAGCATTCTTCGTCATCTTTCCCTGTCCTGTGGATATTAATAGCAAATTTTTTCACATCTATCCCTCCAAACCTTCTGGTTGGCTGTGTTTTCTTCTCTCTGCTCTTTTCTCTTTGTTGGTGAGCCTTGTTTTAAGCTTCTTACAAATCTGGCTAGAATATTTGTCCATACACTCAGGGCAAAGTGGGCCAACCTGTGTTTCATCCCCTTGTATATAGAGCAATTTGCTTATATCTTTACCACATTGCTTACAAGCTCCAAGAATAAGCTCTTCCTTTTTCTTCTGTAACTCTTTTCTCTTGTTGTGGTTCACCTAAAAACCACTCCTTTTAATCTATTCTCAGAAAAGGTCTTGTAAAAATTATAAACAAGCTCCAAAGCAAAAGATAAGCCCCAATATCATATCTGCCTTGATTAGCGTGAAGCAGACTTGAACCCATGAATATCAGAGCTACTGCTAAGGATCCAAGAGAAACTATAAGATTGAACAGCTCAATTAGAACTCTTTTCACTAGCACCACCGCTTCCTTTTTTCTCAAATTCAAGAAAGTCCCTACAGTCCTGGCAAACTTCAGATTCTATTCCGTATTCATCTACAACCTTGTAGATTTCATCACATCAAGTTTTAAGCTCTTTACCGCACATACCACAGACTATCATTCAAACAGCTCCTTTTCTTTAAGCTCCCTCTTGGAAAGGGATGCTTGTTCTTGTTTGAGCCTAGTTTTTTTGTATTTGTTGTGATCTACTTTGGCTCTTTTCTCTTTGCGGATTTCTGCTTCTGCTTCTTTGTTGAATTGTTTATCGCTGAGCAATTGACCGTATATAAATGTTTCCAGCAAACCCTTCCCAGGGCTTTTAAAGACCCACATTATTGTTTTACCTCTTGTTACCCCAACAAATATAAGCTCTTTATCACAAATAGTATAGGTCTTTCCTTCTTCAAAGGCAAATTTGCTCTCCAATTCCTTCAGATTGACCACCTGTACTATCTCCTACAGTCAACGCTTTGCCCTGGTCAAATCATTTAAAGCCATTTTCAAATCCATAGCAGACCTTTTGACTGCTGCTCTTTCTGGTAGGCTCATCCAGTTGTGCTCCAATATCTTTGGATCTTCTGCAATAAGGTCTTTGAGTTTATTGAATTTTACCACAAAACGGATCAGTTCTGTATCGACTGCTATAACAGCTTTTTTATCAAATGCCATCACTTATACCTCCTTACCATAAAGTCAACTGTTTTGGATCATCACGTATTACTTCATAAGGATTAGGAGAAAGGGCTATGACAACATAACCAATTTTAATGCCATTGTCATCACTTCCGTGAAACACGTGAGTTATCTTGAAATTCAAGGAATCCACAGCTTCTGAATTAGAAGCTTTTTCACCAAAGCAGTTCAGATACTGTTTTGTTGGAAACCCTAAAGGGTCTAGGCTGAAACCAAATCTGTGAAGAGAGATTGTGTCACCTTCTTTGTAATCCCTATCATTTACACGAACCTCAAACCTTCTGTTTCCTGTTTTTACACTCTCCCAATATATTTCATCAAGCTTAACATCATGAATCCGCTGTACCTTCTCCATTAATCCTGACCTCCTTTATTAGTTGTGACTGGAACAACAACCCTAACTTTTTTCCTACCCCATGCAAGAGCTTCCTTCTGGGTCTTGAAACAGATGTCTATGTGTTCCTTACCTATTTTGCCACCTCTGTCTTCAACGATTCTCCAGCCAAGCCCTTCGATCCATAACCAGGTACCAAAAGGAATGTGCTTGCCTGTAGCAACAGTTAAGTTTGGAACAACTGTGGCTCCAGAGGCAGTCTTTGTTCTGTCTCCACTATAACACATTCCCTTTTTAGCCGAAGGATCAAGTGGGGCATAGCCTGTAGCTTCCATATCAAGAATAACAAAATCTTGAAGATTCCATTTCGGTAAGATGCCCAAAGCCAACCTTTCATTTAAAACAGATATTTCCCTTTTTAATTCTTGTATTTCTGTGAGCCTCTGACAATAAAAAATTCTTATGAAGAGCAGCACAAAAATTATTATCCACAATACAGCCTTGGTCTGCCCTTCTTTTTTAAAGCTTTCCTGTTTCAGCATTGCCCCACCTCCTTAAACTATTATACAGGTTGATTGGTCTTTCGTTAAAAGACTTTGCTGATTCCCTTTCTCTGAGTTACAGTAAAAGTTCTATCAGCATGCTCCATAAGAGCTTCACTGTGGGTTACCATAATAATCTGTAGGTCAAGCTGGTCAGATATTCTCTTTACCATTTGACCAGCCAAGGGCAGCAAACCTTCTGACAAATATCGGAATGGTTCATCCAAAAACAGGATTGATCTTGACCTTGGGGATTGCATAGTCCAAGAAGCTATGCGAAGAGCAAAAGAAGCAACATCAACAGCCCCTCCACCTGATGCTTCCAGCGGATTCATTGCTTCTCCACCTCTCACAAAAGACAAATCACATTCTGTCTTGTTTCTCCTTTGAATGAACTCTACCCCAAACTGATAAGGCTCAGGGAATACAGATTCCAGTGCAGCACTTACTGTGTCTGATATGTGGAATTGTAGTGTCTGCTGTGTCTTTAGCCCGACAGTCTTAACTATCTCAAGAGCCTTTTCTGTTTCCATAATATTACTTTTCTTAAGCTGAATATCACATTTAAGATGGAAGATGTCATCTTCTATGCGATCTTTTTTGCCCTTAAGTTGCTCAAGCTTCTGCCTAGCTTCTTGTAATTGCATCATATCTTTCGCCAATCTCTTCCAACAGC
>JAQUGH010000175.1 GCA_028684195.1 Clostridia bacterium
GGGGAAACCATTTTTGAACAATTGTTAAACTATCGTTAAACCATCGTTAAATAAAGGGGAGTTCGTTGATTCAAGCTTCGCTTGAATTGCACTGAGTAGTTGGATAGAAAGGGAATGATGGATAAAACAGAACCATCGTTGAACCATCGTTAAACTATTGTTAAACCATTGTTAAACCATTGTTAAACCATCGTTAAGCTATTCCCGAATATCCACTAAATCGAACCTCGAGTTTCGAATTTTGAGTCTCGAGCTATGTGAGGAATGAGGTATATGAATGTGAAGATTACTCCAGCGGCGTTAGGTGGGAGTATTAGGGCGATTTCTTCGAAATCTGATGCTCATAGAATATTGATTTGTTCTGCGTTAGCGGATAAACCAACAAAAATAAAGTTGGGAGCGGTATCTAAGGATATAAAAGCTACTCTGAGCTGTTTAGAAGCATTAGGTTGCAGGATAGATTTTATTGATAACGATACTTTGGTTATAACGCCTGTGTGGGAAAATATAAAATATGATACGCAAATTGACTGTGACGAGAGCGGTTCTACCTTGAGATTTTTACTGCCTGTGATAGCTTCGCTTGGAATCACGTCCCATATATCTGGTAAGGGCAGATTACCGAAAAGACCTCTTTCTCCACTTAAAGAGGAATTATCAGCTCATGGTGTTAAATTTTCAGGGGAGCAGCTTCCACTTTGTATAAGTGGTAAGCTTGAAAGTGGGAAATTCAGTTTGGCAGGAAATGTCAGCTCACAGTTTATAACGGGGCTTTTATTTGCCTTGCCCCTTGCAAACAAGGATAGTGAAATTGTTTTAACCTCTAAAATTGAATCAAAAGGTTATATTGATATGACTGTTTCAACACTAAGACGGTTTGGGATTGAGATAGAGGAAAGCGAAAACTCGTACAAGGTGAAGGGGTGCCAAAAATATATTTCACCACAAACTATTAATGAAAATATTAAAGATGGTACTAAAGAAACTATTAATGAAGCAGTTAGTGAAGCGATTAATGTAGACGGGGACTGGTCAAATGCAGCTTTTTGGCTTGTTGCCGGAGCTATTGCTAGGATTAATTCAGAAGGCATAACTGTAGCAGGGCTTGATATGAAATCATGCCAAGGCGATAAAGAGATAGTTAATATACTTAGAAAATTTGGAGCTAATGTACACGTCGATGGCAGCAGTGTTTCAATAAAAAAAGGAAAGCTTATAGCCACTGATATAGACGCATCACAGATTCCTGATCTTGTACCAATTATTGCGGTCTTAGCGTCAGTATCTTCTGGAACAACAAAGATATACGGGGCAAAAAGGCTGAGAATTAAGGAAAGTGACAGGCTGTCTTCTGTTTGCCAATTAATAGCAGGGTTGGGGGGAGATATAACGGAGCGTGATGAAGGACTTATAATAAAAGGGAGAGAAAGACTTATCGGGGGCAGGGTGGATAGCTGTAGTGACCATAGGATTGCGATGGCGGCGGCGATAGCATCAACGGTATGTGAGAATACGGTTATGATCGAGAATGCGCAAGCTGTGGAAAAGTCATATCTTAATTTTTGGTCTGATTTTAAAATGCTTGGAGGTAAATTTAATGTCATCTAACTTTGGAAACAGTGTAAAAATTTCTATATTCGGACAATCTCATTCAGAGGGAATTGGTGTAGTTATTGATGGTCTGCCAGCAGGAGAAAGACTGGATTTTGACAGCATCTTAGCATTTATGTCAAGAAGAGCACCAGGAAAGAGCAATCTTGCCACATCAAGGAAGGAAAGCGATTTGCCAAAAATACTTTCGGGAATTATTGACGGGGTTACATGTGGAGCACCACTTACTGCTGTTATTTACAACAATGATGTACGTTCAGCGGACTATGATGATTTAAAGGAAAAACCAAGACCTTCTCATGCGGATTACACAGCTAAAATCAAGTATAACGGTTTTAACGATATCAGAGGGGGAGGGCATTTTTCAGGCAGACTTACAGCTCCACTTTGTTTTGCGGGGGCTGTTTGTAATCAAATACTTACTCGACGTGGAATACATATAGGTGGGCATATTGCGGCGGTAGGTGGAGTATTGGATGACTGCTTTGATCCTGTAAATGTGGATAAAGACGAGCTTCTCAAGATTAGTGGAAAAGAATTTTCTGTGATAAATGATGATAAGGGCAATAAAATGAAAGAGACTATACGACTTGCAAATTTAGAGCATGATTCTGTTGGAGGTATTGTAGAAGTAGTAGCAGTTGGACTTCCTGTTGGGTTGGGGAACCCAATATTTGACGGAGTGGAAAACCGTATTGCAGCGGCTATGTTTGGAATACCTGGGGTTAAGGGAATTGAGTTTGGGGCAGGATTTCAGTCAGCTTCCATGAAAGGGTCAAATTGTAATGATGAATTTATCTTTGACGGAGAAAAAATTGTAACAACGACAAACAATCATGGAGGAATACTCGGAGGAATAACATCGGGAATGCCGATTGTAGTGAGAGTTGCCTTTAAACCAACGCCATCAATAGGAAAGGAACAGCAAACTGTGAATATGTCAAAAAACATTACGGAAACCTTGACAATTAAAGGAAGGCATGATCCTTGTATCGTGGGGAGAGCGGTACCTTGTGTGGAAGCGGTGTTAGCGATTACTATACTTGATATATTATCCGAATAGCTAATCGTCGCTAAGACTTTTCCCTCTTTAAATTTGGGAATAAGCGACGCTAAGCTCAGCTTTGCACACAGTAAATACTAACGAACAAGTTCGTAAGCGTTACTAGCGTGTAATGGTTCAACTAACCTTCAGTGGGGATAAAAAACTCCCACTGAAAGAAGTTTCACTTTATTGGAGGGATGATTTATGGATATTAAAATGTTAAGAGATGAGATTGACAATATTGACACAGAAATTGTAAAGCTTTTTTCAGAGCGGATGAATACTGCTATGAAAATTGCGAGCTATAAAAAGGAAAATAATATTCCTGTGTTAAACAAAGAGAGGGAAAGAGAAATTTTAAACAGAGTTTCAACTCTTGCAGGGACAGATATTGATAGGTATGCACGAGTTCTGTTTTCAACGTTACTTGATTTGAGCAAGTCGTATCAAAATAATATTTTTGCAGAAAAGTCAAATCTTTGGGATGTAATTAAGGAAGCAACAGAAAAGTCCGATTCAAAACTTCCTGCATCTGCTACCATAGCTTGTCAAGGAGTTGAAGGGTCATATTCAAGCATTGCGTGCGATAAGCTGTTCCAATCACCTAAGATTACATATTTAAACAGTTTTGACGGTGTCTTCAATGCCGTGGATAAGGGGCTTTGCAGATACGGAATACTTCCGATTGAGAATAGCTCCGTTGGTTCAGTGGGGCTTGTCTATGATTTGATGAAGAAATATAATTTTTATATAGTAAAAAGCATTAAGCTAAGGATAGAACACACTCTGCTTGGGAAAAAGGGAATGAAGCTTGCTGATATTCGGGAAATATATTCACATGAACAAGCTATAAATCAGTGCAGTGAATTTTTAGACACGCTTAAAAATGTTAAGGTTACTATTTGTGAAAATACAGCTGCTGCCGCTAAAATGGTTGCAAACTCTGATAGAAAGGAGATAGCGGCGATTTCCTCCGCAGGTTGTGCAGAGCTTTACGACCTTTCAATTGTGTCAGATAAAATTCAAAACAGTGATAACAACTATACAAGGTTTATTTGCATTTCAAAGAAGCTAGAGATATACGCTGGGGCAAATAAGATAAGCTTTATGGCAGCAATACCCCATAAACCCGGTTCACTTTACAATTTGATGAGCAAATTTGCAGCACTAGGTCTTAACCTGACAAAGCTTGAAAGTCGCCCGATTGCAGGAAAAGATTTTGAGTTTATGTTCTATATAGATGTCATGGTGTCAGTGCTTGATGAGGAAGTTATACGTCTTATTGAAGACATATCAAAAACTACGAAGCAGTTCTCTTTCTTGGGAGGATATTCTGAAGTATTTTA
>JAQUGH010000038.1:0-5313 GCA_028684195.1 Clostridia bacterium
TAGGAAAAGAGTGAGAATAGTGAGTGTATTGTTGGAGAAAATGCCTCCGTATAATCTAGAGGCAGAACAAGCTGTATTAGGTTCTATGATGATAGATAAAGAGGCTGTTTATATAGCGTTGGAAATATTACAGGCAGAGGATTTTTACAAAGAGGCAAATCAAATAATGTATTCAACAATTGTAGAGTTGGAAGCAAAAGGTGAACCTGTGGATATGATTACCTTAACAGAAGAACTTCATCGCCGAGGCAGTGTAGAAAAAGTAGGTGGTGTGGGCTACATATCCGAAATTGCGAATGTTGTACCTACTGCTGCCAATGTTCAACGATATGCCGAAATAGTCGTAGAAAAGTCAATTTTGCGTAGATTAATACGTGTTTCTACGAATATAGCAAATCGTTGTTATGAAGATCAAGAGGATACACATGAGCTGTTGGATAAAGCAGAAAAGATGATTTTTGAAATAGCTGAAAACAGAAACTTTTCAGGGCTTATTCCTTTAAAACAGGTATTGAGTTCAACATTAGAGAAGATTGAATATTTAGCAAATAGGAAGGGGAGTGTTACTGGCGTGCCTTCCTTTTTTACGGATCTAGATCGCATGACGTCAGGATGGCAACCCTCCGATTTAGTAATTGTAGCAGCACGTCCGGCCATGGGGAAAACTTCTTTTTGTTTGAATGTTGCTCAGAATGCGGCCATCAAAGCAAAAACCTCTGTAGCAATTTTTAGCTTAGAAATGTCAAAAGAACAGTTGGTGCAAAGGATGATGAGTTCTGAAGCCATGATAGATCAACATAAGATTCGTACAGGATGTCTCCAAGATGAAGAATGGCTTCGGTTAACGAAGGTGACACAACCTTTGTCTACTGCTAATATATATATTGATGATACCCCTGCAATTTCCGTTTTGGAATTGAGGGCAAAGGCCAGAAGGTTAAAGGCAGAAAAGGGCTTAGGGTTAATAATAATTGATTATATTCAATTGATGCAAATGGGAAAAAGAAACGAAAATCGGCAGCAAGAAATATCAGAAATATCTCGTTCTTTAAAGGCTTTGGCGAGAGAATTAAATATACCGGTTTTAGCTCTTTCTCAACTTTCTCGTGCTGTTGAACAAACTCAGGATAAAAGACCGGCACTTAGTCATTTGCGAGAATCAGGAGCGTTGGAGCAAGATGCGGATATAGTTATGTTCATATTTCGTGAGGAGTATTACGTGCCGGATACAGAAAAACCGGGAATTGCGGAAATTATTATAGCAAAACATAGAAATGGACCAACAGGTTCGGTGGAGTTAGGGTTTATAAAAGAATTTACGAAATTTGTAAATATAGACAAATATCACGATGGTTAGCTATTCGGATAAAGAGAAACTTCTTTCAGTGGGGACTTTTGTTTACCACTGAAGGTTAGTTGAACCATTACACGCTAGTAACACTTACGAACTTGTTCGATAGTGTCTACTGTGTGCAAAGCTGAGCTTATCGTCGCTCAACTCTCACATAAAGAAGCAGGAGATATAGCGACGGTTAGCTATTCGGATAAAGAGAAACTTCTTTAAATTATTTTGGAGATTAGAGAGGGAGGTTGATTGTATGCCTGCAGTAGTGTTGATAGGTGCTCAATGGGGAGATGAAGGGAAAGGGAAAATTACGGATTATTTAGCTGAAAAAGCAGATATGGTAGTGCGTTATCAAGGTGGAAATAATGCTGGACATACAGTGGTAGTGGGGGAAAATGAATTTAAGCTCCATCTTATTCCATCAGGAATACTGTACCCTGGAACAACGTGTATAATTGGGAATGGCGTGGTGATTGATCCTAAAGTATTTGTGGAGGAACTGAATTATTTGCACGATAAAGGGGTCAATACGGATGGACTTAGGGTTAGTAATCGTGCTCACATAATTATGCCGTATCATATTCTGCAGGATAAACTGGATGAAGAGTATAAAGGTGTTAATAAAATTGGCACTACACATCGGGGGATAGGACCTGCGTATATGGATAAAGCAGGTCGTACTGGAATTAGAGTAGTGGATTTGTTAGATGAAGAAGAATTTGGAGTAAGATTGAAAAGGAATCTTTTAGAGAAAAATCGCTTGTTTAATAAAGTGTATGAAGTTGAAGGATTGGAGTTCGAAAAGATATTTGAAGAATACAAGGGATATGCCAAGATAATAGGGAAATATGCAATTGATACATCTGTGATTATTCATGAGTATTTAGCTGAAAAGAAAAATGTTCTTTTTGAAGGGGCACAGGGAACATTGCTTGATATTGATCATGGAACTTATCCGTATGTAACGAGTTCCCATCCCGTTGCAGGAGCAGTTTGTATAGGGGCTGGTGTTGGACCTTTAGAAATAAATGATGTCATAGGTATTGTAAAAGCATATACAACAAGAGTAGGCGAGGGTCCTTTCCCCACAGAGTTGATTGGTGAGGAGGGGAATCGTATTAGGGAGTGTGGAAATGAATTTGGGACAACAACAGGACGTCCACGTCGTTGTGGGTGGCTCGATGCTGTTATATTAAAATATGCTGTTCGTATTAATGGATTAAATCACATTGCAGTAACAAAGCTTGATGTTCTTGATAAATTAGAAAAGATTAAGATGTGTGTAGGCTACAAATATAAGGGAGCAATGCTAAATGATTTTCCTGCTAGTCTTAAGGTTCTTGCACAGTGTACACCTATTTACGAGGAATTTGATGGCTGGATGACGGAAACGTCAGGTGTAGAAAAGTATGAAGAATTACCTCTTCAAGCACGAATTTATTTAGAGCGATTGTCAGAAATAATAAAGGTAGAGCCGGCAATTGTGGCAGTGGGGGCAAAAAGGTCTCAAACAATTATTCGGGAAAATATTTATTCGGATAGCTAAGCTCAGCTTTGCACAAAGTAGACACTAACGAACTTGTTCGTTAGTGTCTACTGGCTTGGAATAGTTCAACTAACTTTCAGTGAGGGATGAAAAAAATTCCCACTTAAAAGAAGCTTTACTTTATTGACAGGGGAATATGTAAACAATATAATGGTAATTAGACTAAAACAAATTATATAGCCATAGAAGTAAGAGGGTGTAATAAAGAAATGAAATTTATTGGCAGAATTTCTGAGTTGAATACTTTGGAACGGGAATACCGCCGTAGTAGTAGTTTTGTTGTAATTTACGGAAGACGCAGGATTGGGAAAACAACATTAATAAAAGAGTTTATTGAAAATAAAAAAGCACTATATTTTCTTGCCACAGAACAGATGGAAAAGGGTAACATAAAGAATTTTTGTAGGGCATTGGCTAAATTTACAGGGCAGGAATATTTGAAAAATGCAAATTTTACTGATTGGGAAGATGTATTTCGTGTTTTTGTCTCCTTTGAGCCAGAGCAGAAAAAAGTGTTGGTGATTGACGAATTTCAGTATTTAACAGGTGTTAATTCCGCATTTCCGTCCATTTTTCAACGGGGATGGGATGAAATTTTAAAGGATAGAAACATTATGGTAATTGTTTGCGGCTCGCTTATTAGTATGATGTTGACCCAGGTACTTTCCTATCAAAGCCCTCTTTATGGCAGGCGTACAGCACAGATTCGTCTTACACCACTGAAATTTACAGAACTTCTTGAGTACAATAAGGATAAAACCTTTGAGCAGATGGTGAAAATTTATGCAGTGACAGGTGGTGTGCCAAAATATTACGACTTTTTTAACAATAAGGAGTCTTTAATTGAAAATATTGAACATGAAATCCTACGAAAAGACGGTTTCCTTTACGAGGAACCTGTATTTTTATTGGAAAAAGAAGTGCGTGAAATTGTTAGTTACTTTTCAATAATGAAAAGTATTTCGGCGGGAAATCACAAATTGTCTAAAATTGCAGGTAGTCTGGAAATGCCATCCAATCAGTTAAGTCCATACATTAAAACATTAATTAATTTAAATTTACTGGAAAAACGTGTTCCCATAACTGAAATTAAGCCCGAAAAAAGTCGCAAGGGTTTATATTTTATTTGTGATAATTTTATTGAGTTTTGGTTCAAATTTGTTTATAATTATAAAAGTGAATTGGAACTGGATAATGTCATATACGTGCTTAACAGGCTAAAAAATAATTTTATTGATAACCATGTTGCTTATGTTTATGAGGGAATTTGTCGTGAGTTGTTATTGCATTTTTGCAAGAGCAAAGCACTAGATTTTTCTGTCAGTAAAATTGGTTCTTATTGGAATCGTCATGTGGAGATTGATGTTGTGGCACTGGATGAGGAAAATGAACAAGTTATTCTTGGTGAATGCAAATATCATGTACAGCCGGTGGATGCCGAGACCTTCTTTTCGTTGAAAAAAAAGGCAGTAGGCATTTCAGAACTGGGACGGTATAAAAAGATTTACATGGTATTTTCTAAAAGTGGTTTTACTAACCGACTTCTGGATATTGCGAAACAGAGCAAAGATGTGATATTGGTTAATCAGGCAGAAATTATATAAAGTTAGTTTTGATTAAAAATTATTTTTTCAATTGAAGTAGAAAGAAAAACTTTGAATTAAAGGTTGACAGGTAGTATTCACCGTGGTAATATGTATGACTGTGGGGTATGACCCCTTTGAGCCATTAGCTCAGTTGGTAGAGCATCTGACTTTTAATCAGGGTGTCCCGCGTTCGAATCGCGGATGGCTCACCATTTAAGTATTATTTAATGACCCCTTGGTCAAGTGGTCTAAGACACGGCCCTTTCACGGCTGTAACATGGGTTCAAATCCCGTAGGGGTCACCAAAAGGGGCGATTAGCTCAGCTGGGAGAGCGCCTGCCTTACAAGCAGGATGTCGGCAGTTCGATCCTGTCATCGCCCACCATTTTTTAAGATTTCTTTTGCGGAGCTGTGGTGTAGCTGGCCTAACATGCCTGCCTGTCACGCAGGAGATCGCGAGTTCGACTCTCGTCAGCTCCGCCATTATTGTTGATTGTTTTTGTTAAAGAATGATATTTTATTGCTAAATTGAAATGCCTTGATAGCTCAGTCGGTAGAGCAGAGGACTGAAAATCCTCGTGTCGGTGGTTCGATTCCGCCTCAAGGCACCATTTCTGTTTATTTTTGTTAATTCTATATATAAGGGTGATTAGCTCAGCTGGTTAGAGCGCATGCTTCACATGCATGAGGTCGCGGGTTCGAGTCCCTCATCGCCCACCATAAGGTGAAGCTCTGAGTAGAGTAATGTGTAATGCGGGTGTGGTTCAATGGTAGAACACCAGCTTCCCAAGCTGGTGACGAGGGTTCGATTCCCTTCACCCGCTCCATAGGTTTAA
>JAQUGH010000038.1:5413-16838 GCA_028684195.1 Clostridia bacterium
ATCGCCCACCATAAGGTGAAGCTCTGAGTAGAGTAATGTGTAATGCGGGTGTGGTTCAATGGTAGAACACCAGCTTCCCAAGCTGGTGACGAGGGTTCGATTCCCTTCACCCGCTCCATAGGTTTAAACTCAGATGATAAAGTGACAGCACTTTATCATCTTTTTGTTTTAATATTTTTAAATTGAGTTGCAAAATTTTAGTTTATAAATGTACCGTTGTAGACTTTACCCCAATAAAATAACGTGATATAATAGGGTTGTTAAAGAGAGGGGGAAGGATTATGGCAAAAAAAACACATATCAATACAATAAATAAACAAAATCTTACTCAAACATTGAAGTACGGCGGATGCGGTGAGTGCGTTACTTCTTGTCAGTCTGCTTGTAAGACTTCCTGTACGGTTAGTAATCAGGATTGTGTTAAGACAGGTAGTAAAATTTATTAGTTTTATAAATATGTAAGGACCCGGAAGGGTCTATTTTTTTGGAGGATGCAAAATAATGAAATATGATTTTACGTGTATACATAAATTCAGTATGGAAGATACAAATATAGTTTTAGATATTAATAGTGGGATAGTACATACTCTTAGCAAAGAGGCGTGGGAATTTTTAGAAGTGTGGGAAAAAACAGAGGGAGATCTTGACAAGGCAGTAGAAGATTTGAAGGGTAGCTATAGCGTTGAAGAACTTGATGCGTTAAAAGGGGAATTTGAAGAACTTATCAAAGAAGGATTACTTTTTAGCTATGATAAGTCACTTGAAAATTATCAGCCTAAAAAACAAAATATAGTTAAAGCACTTTGCCTTCATGTAGCCCATGATTGTAATATGCGTTGCAAATATTGTTTTGCAGGGACAGGACCATTTGGGGCTGATCGGTCATTAATGGATTTGGAGACAGGTAAGAGGGCGTTTGATTTTCTTTTTGAGGCTTCGGGCTCTAGAAAATATGTTGAGGTAGATTATTTCGGTGGGGAACCGTTATTAAATTTTAAAGTAGTTAAAGAATTAGTTAAATATGGGAAACAAAAAGCTCAAGAAAAAGGTAAAGTTCTTAGGCAAACGTTAACAACGAATGCATTACTTTTGAATCAGGAGGTTATTGATTTCCTCAATGAGGAAGATGTTTATTTGATCCTAAGTCTTGACGGACGTCCCGAGATTCAGAATCAGATGCGTCCGCTGAGGGGAGAGAAGCCCAGCTTTGATTTAATCAACAATAATATTAAGAAATATGTTAACTCTCAAGCGGATAATACATATTATGTACGAGGAACATATACTCATTATAACCTTGATTTTTGTAAGGATATACTTTTCTTAGTAGATCAGGGTTATGATCGGATTTCAATAGAACCAGTTGTTACTTCGCCTGAAAATAATTTTGCCTTACGAGAAGAAGATATCCCTATATTGAAGGAAGAATATCAGGAATTAACCAAGAAATGGTTGGAATATTATAAAGCAGGTAAGCCGTTTAAGTTTTTTCATTTCAATATAGATTTAGATAAAGGACCTTGTGTATTGAAACGTCTTTCTGGTTGTGGAGCTGGCAATGAATATTTGGCTGTTTCACCTAAAGGGGATTTATATCCTTGTCATCAGTTTATGGAGAACAAAGAGTTTTTAATGGGAAATATTTATGAGGGTGTAAAAAATGAACGTGTAAAGGAAACATTCTTAAATGCGCATGTTTTAAATAAAGAAAAATGCAGCAGCTGTTGGGCCAAATTTTTCTGTAGTGGGGGTTGTCATGCTAACGCTTATTTTGCTAATGGAGATTTTTTAAAACCGTATGAATTGGGTTGTGAATTACAAAGAACGAGATTAGAATGTGCGATATATATTCAAACTAAAATTTGGGAAGAAAAGAATCAAACGACTAAATAGCAATATAATGGAAATAATAAGTGCGAGATGAGTTACATATAATTTTGTATGGTTTAATTTGATATGAATTTTTTGTTGAAAAAAGTTAGTAAAACAATGTATAATGTAGGGGCGTTGTTTTATTTGCGAGTAGTCGTGTATTACGTTATAATGGGACATTATGGAAAGAAGGTGGAGATCCCTTGAGGCTTTAGCAGAGTATGAATTTGAATACTTGAGCCTTTTGGATATATATGAGTAAAAAATTAATGCCAGTGACCACTAACTTAATATTTAGGGTGCGAACGCAAGGCTTTTCAGGATTATTTTATAATAAAAAACGGTGGTTAGGTATTTCTTTATTCTTAGTATTAGTATTTATAGGTATTATATGCGTAAATATGGATAAAAATTTATTGCTGGTTGTGGATGGTCAAGGGGTTGCATTAGTTACAGGTGAAAGACAAGCATATAGTGCTTTAAAAGTTGCCCAAACAGAAATGACAGAGAAATTGGGAGTAGAGATTACCGGAAATTCGTCAGAAATTAGCTTTCGAGAAAATACAGATAATAAAGAGGAACCTTTAAAAGAAGATGAATTGATTAATATATTGAAGGAAAAAATCATTTGGGTAACTGATAGTTGGGCTATTAGTGTAGATAGTAAGCCGGTATTATATTTAGCCTCGCAGGAGGAAGCACAAAATGCGTTGGATGAGATAGTGGATTATTATTTGCCAAAAGATAGTGAAACAGTTATTGAAAGCAAAAAGTTTTTAGAGGATATTGAAATAAAACCAATAGAAGTAGCGCAGGATAGTATAAAAACCAAGGATGAAGCGTTAGAAGCAATGATTAATGGCTTAGATAAGATAATTCAACATACAGTTGTAGAAGGAGAGTCTCTTTGGACGATAGCTCGTAAAAATGATATGACGGTGGCGGAGTTAAAGGGGATGAATGCAGATTTAAAAGGAGAATTATTAAAGCTAGGATCGGTATTGAATTTAAAGAAAGCTGAGCCACTTTTTACTGTAGTGACAACGATGACAACTAAGGTTGAGGAAAAAATACCTTATGAAACTGTTTATGAAGATGATTCAAGTCTTTGGAAAGGACAGCAGAAAGTTAAAAAAGCAGGAGAATCTGGTGCAAGAATAGTTACTTATAAAATTAGTAAATCCAACGAAACGGAAATTGATAGACAAACAATGAAAGAGGAAATCTTGAAGGAACCTGTGAAAAAGGTAGTATATAGAGGGACAAAAATAATGGTAGCTTCTCGTGATGGTGGGAAGGGGTCGTTAGCTTGGCCGACTAGAGGGAGAATAACTTCATCATATGGGGTAAGAAGGAGTAGTGGCATACATACGGGTGTTGATATAGGTTGTAGTACGGGTACACCTATTTTTTCGGCGGAAAGTGGGACGGTAATTCGGGCAGGTTGGTATGGTAATTATGGAAAATGTGTTGATATCAATCATGGACAGGGAATTGTAACTAGGTATGCTCATCTTAGTGTGATAGATGTAACTGTTGGTCAAAAAGTTTCCAGAGGGGATATTATTGGAAAAGGTGGGTCTACAGGCAATAGTACTGGATCTCATTTGCATTTTGAAGTTAGGGTGAATGGGAAGCATACAAATCCGTTGAGGTATCTTGGGTGAACGTGGTTAGCTAAAGCTGAACATTAAAACTTTTTTACCAGCATATAGTTGTTTAGGTTGAACAGTTATGAAAGGAATGATTTTGTTGGTAATATACGATTTGGTTATTGTAGGCGGAGGACCTGCTGGTTTGACGGCAGCTATTTATGCTTGCCGTGCAGGGAGGAATACACTTCTTATTGAAAAAGGGACTTTTGGAGGACAGGCAACAACAGCACATAATATTGAAAATTATCCCGGATTTCCAGAGGGAATATCTGGTCAGGAGCTCATGACCAGATTTTATAAACAAGCGTTGCGATTTGGATGTAAGTTTTTAACTACAGAAGTTATAGGCTTTTCTTGTGAAGAGGAAATTAAAGTAGTGAAAACTATTGAAGGGCAAATCAAAGGGAAAACAATTATCCTTGCTACTGGAGCACAGATAAAAGAATCAGGAATTAAAGGAGAAAAAGAATTTAGGGGAAAAGGCGTTTCTTATTGTGCTACCTGTGATGGCTTCTTTTTTAGAAACAAGGAGGTTGCAGTAGTTGGTGGAGGAGAAGCTTCCCTAAAAGAGGCAATGTACTTGGCTAATATAGTTAAGGAAGTAATAATTATTAATAAGAAGGATACTTTTAATGCTGATAAGGTGTTAATAGATGAAATAATAGATGCAGGTAATGTAAAGGTATATTATAATACAATTGTTGATGAAATTATTGGTGAGAAGATAATAACGTCATTGAAATTGCGTAATGTTAAAACTGAGGAAACATTTTCAGTAAATACCAATGGGGTCTTTTTGCATGTGGGGGCTCAGATTATGGAGGAGTCATTTACAAAAAATGAAAAAGGGTTTTTGATTACGAATGAGAAGTTAGAAACATCAGTATCAGGGGTGTTTGCCATTGGGGATTGTAGACAAAAGAAATCTCGACAGGTGGCAACTGCAGTAGGAGATGGGGCTTTGGTACTGGCTTATGTTGGAGAATACCTACATACACATTAGTATGTAAAATATTTAATACCATAGGGGGGGATAGACGTGTTACCAAGAAGACAAAGAGAGAAAATAAAAAGAGGTGCGACAATTTTCATAGTACTTATGTTAAGTGCCGGACTTCTATTAACAACATTATCATGGTATTTTTAGTCCTGCTAATTAGCGGGGCTTTCCTTTATTTACTACTGAAAACACGAATAAATTACTGTATAATAGGGAATATACCGTTTCTTTGATAGGAGCTGTTAATGATGCAGATTCAATCCCTATTATTCAAGATATTAATAATTGTTATAATGCTTGTGTTGTTTGTTTGTGTTTCCATGTCTAACTATTCACATTCTATAAGGAAAACAGTTTACAGAATGTTTCAAAAAGGAACCTTGTTAGTTTTAGAATATCAGACGAGTGATTTTGATACGGTTGAGAGCAATAATTTTGAGTTAAAATATACAAAAAATGATGAAGATATTGCGATATGCGTGCTGAAAATGGCAGAAGAGTATCTTATTAGAGCGGAAAAGCTTTTGGAATTCAGGCATAAGAAAGACAAAGTGTTATTAGTTTTATTTGAAGATGAGAAGGCTTTGAATAAAAGTTTTGGTTGGTCTGGGGATAAGAGTGCTGTTGGTGTGTACTGGGCAGGGAGTATTAGGCTAGTTTCACCTAGAGCTTGGGCGGACGAAGATTTAGAAGATGCAGATACAGAAAAAATTGAAGAAATTTTCCGAAGGAACGGACCACTTTCTCATGAACTCACTCATTTTCTTATTGATGAGATGACAGAAGGTAATTATCCGAGATGGCTGACAGAAGGGTTGGCTCAATATGTTGAAGAAAAAATAACGGGGTTTACGTTGAATGAACCGCTTTTCGTTTCTGAAGATAGAGTATATTTGTTTTCAAAACTTAATAGCGATTTTGATAATAAACCCGACCAAGTCATGGCTTATTGGCAATCTTTTGAGATTGTACGAGCTTTGATAAAGGAATTTGGTATGGAAAAAATGGATGAGCTATTAGATGAACTTAGAAGAGGGACGAAATTTAACCAGGCTTTTGAAAGAACATATAACATATATTTTTGTGATTATGAAGAGAAATTCCTACAAGAAGTCACTCTATCTTAATAGAGTGACTTCTTGTAGGATTGCTTGTATAATTGTAGTAGGGAGAAACAGTCAGAGAAGTAAAAAGACAGCTTCAATAAATAAGAGTTAGCAAAAATATTTGTAAGGGGTTACAATATGAAAATTTGTACATTAATGAGTGGAAGTTCGGGGAATGCTGTTTTCATAGAAACATCAGAAACCAAAATATTGATAGATGCCGGACAGTCCGGGAAGGCAATTACTTGTGCTTTAGAAAAGTCCTGTGGTATAACGCCAGGTGATTTGGATGCAATATTTTTAACTCATGGTCATAGAGATCATATAATGGGAGCAGGAGTTTTAGCTAGAAGATATAAACTGCCAGTATATGCTACAGAGGGGACATGGTGTGAAATAAAGTCTTTGGTTGGAAATATTAGTGAAGAACAAAAAAAATACATAGATGTAAAGAAAACATGGGAATTGGGAGATATAAAGATTGAAACATTTCCACTTTCCCATGATGCGGTTGAACCAGTAGGATTTTTGGTGTCCAAGGGGGGAAAAAGCGTTGGTCTTGCTACAGATACAGGTGTATTTACTACGAGGATGGGAAACACTTTACAGAATAGTGACTGCTTGATATTAGAAGCAAATCATGATAGCGAACTGTTAAGGAATGGGTCCTATCCTTGGTCTTTAAAAAAAAGAATTTCCGGTATTCATGGGCATTTATCTAATGAAACAGCGGGACAAGCACTGCTTCGTACTTTGGGGAAAAAGTCAAAGGAAGTAATATTATCACATCTTAGTGAAGAAAACAATGAACCTAAGCTTGCTTTAAAAACAGTAAAAAATATTTTGGAAACTGAACAGGTTTCATTAGAAGAAGTAAATATAATGGTGGCACCACGATATAAGCCTGGTGTGCAGGTAAATATAGAATAGATATTGCACAAAAAATTATTTAAATAAATAATTGTCGCTGTGACTTCTACTTTTTTTAGTGTGGGAATAAAAAACCATCACTGAAGGTTAGTTTTACTTTATGAAAATGGGAATATTAATTAATATAATTATCTTTTTGTTGCAGGAGGAGAGCAATGGATTATCATGAAGAATATCCACAAAGGCGCAGGTATTATTATGCTATACTTATCAGTGTTGTCAGTGCTGTTATAGGGGGACTATTAGCACTCGGGATGGCACCTATGGTATATGGTGATAGGTTGTTAAATGATACGGGATATAAAGCACCTATACTACAAAATGAAGACAAAGCTTTATTTCCGCCCAGTAGCATGGATTATTCGCCTGTTGTAGGTATTGCGGAGGAATTGGGACCTACTGTAGTAGGGATATCTAATTTAAGGGTAAGTAGTAATATATTTAATCGTGGACTTGTTGAGCAGGGTTCAGGATCGGGGATTATTATTAGCGAAGATGGTTATATCGTTACTAATTATCATGTTATTGATAATGCAGAAAGAATACAAGTTAGCGTAGCTGATGGTCGCCAATTTATTGCTGAAATTAAAGGAAGTGATTCTGAGACTGATTTAGCAGTATTGAAGATAGAAGCTAAAGGATTGCCTTCTGCTATTCTTGGCAATTCTAATGATATTAAAGTGGGGGAATTGGTCGTTGCTATTGGAAATCCTTTGGGGTATGAATTTGCCCGTTCTGTTACAGTAGGAGTTATTAGTGCAAAAGAACGAAATATTACTATAGAGGATCGGAAGTACAAGCTTATTCAAACTGATGCGGCAATAAATCCTGGTAACAGTGGAGGTGCGTTAGTTAATAGTCAAGGACAGTTGATAGGGATAAACAGTGCCAAATTAGTAATTCCCGGAGTAGAAGGAATGGGATTTGCGATTCCAATAAGTGATGCTAAACCTGTAATTGATGAATTGATTGACAAGGGGTTTATAAGTAGACCATCTTTGGGAATTTGGGGTTTTGCTATTGATGAGATAACTGCCAATGAAAACAATGTTTCCATTGGAATATATATAGATAAAATTATTTCAGGCGGTGCAGCTCAAAAAGCCGGTTTACGAAAAGGTGACATTATTGTGAGTATTAATGGAACGAAAATAAGTATTTTTGATGAATTGAGTGATCGGTTAAAACAGTTTAAACCCGGAGATAAAATAACAGTTACTATAATGCGGGAGAATGTTCGAAAAAAGGTTTCGCTAATATTGGGTGAAAGAAGATAATGAAGCGGAAGTCTTAGCGATGGTTAGCTATTGGATAAAGGGATGGATGGGTAGTAAGAAAAGAAGGAACAATTTAGAAACTCCTTTCTAAACCAATTTAAATTTAGAAAGGAGTTTTTGTAGAAATATTTAAATGTCACTGGAAAGAGGTTGAAATAGTGCTTTATTAGGAGCGATGGTAGCTATGAGGATAAAGGTAGTTGTAGTAGGTAAATTAAAAGAAAAGTATTGGAAGGATGCAGTAAAGGAATATCTTAAAAGATTAGAAGCATATGCGAAGGTAGAGATTGTAGAGGTAGATGAGGAAAGGTTGCAGGACAATCCTTCTTCTATAGAAATTGAGAAAGCATTAGCTAAAGAAGAGGAACGTATAAATAGACATATTTCCCAATCTTCATTTGTTATTCCCCTTGCGATTGAGGGTAAAATGGTGTCTTCCCAAGAATTATCATCTTTTATGGGGAAATTAGCCGTAGAGGGTAAAAGTGATATAGCCTTTATTATTGGGAGCTCCCATGGTATTTCCCGGGAAATAATAAGGGAAGGGGATTGTATTTTGTCGTTTTCGAAGATGACCTTTCCCCATCAGATGATGCGAGTGATATTGTTAGAGCAGATATATCGGGCGTTTAAGATAATGAAAGGGGAACCGTACCATAAGTGACTATGGTTATTTTGAGCTACGACCTTTTCCTTCCAACTTTAATTTGCCAGTATCAGTTAATTTTTTAAGAATTCTATATGCTTGAGAATCCGACAAATTTAACAGTTCAATTACATTGTTTCTAGTAACGATTCCCTTCTGTTTTCGTGCTAATTTAAGCACTAATTCTGGATACTTTATACTATCTATTCCTGTTTGCCTAACGTAACCGATGGCATTATCCCTTTCTAAATATACTTTTGCACTTAAAATAAATGCTCTGGATTTTCCATTGCCGACTGCCTCAATAAGCCCACTTTGAATTAGTTTTTCTACATTTGCTTTAGTTCTATTTTCACGGATATTAATTGTTTTTGCAATTTATTGAATATATTACCATCTTTTTTATTTACGCTAGAGTCAGTGTTTTTGCTTTTAAAAGCAATGTTACTTTTCATAATCTTAATAGCAAGATATATCATATATACTGCTTCCAGCATACCCATAAATATATTAATTTTAGATATCAGATTAAATAGGACAAGGAGATAGATTTGCTGTCTCCTTGTCCATAAAAAATGGTTTAACCAAATTTATTTTAACATAAATTTTGAACTGCCGTCAGGAGATGGTACTTCAATAATCCAAAATCCACAGTGATTCATCCAACTTTCACCTGCATCACCATATAAAACACCATTTTGATTTGCAAATAGATTTTTAGGATATACCTTACTAAGCATATCTTTAAATGTGGGGAAAAATATTTGATCATAATTTTTTATAAATTCGTCTTTGCTTTTTATTTGAACAATTGTTTCATCAGAAAATAATGTACTAATAGGATAGCAAATCAGTTCTGCCAATTGTTCCTTATTATCATTAATTATGTAGTCTTGTATTTTGTTAGCGAAGTCAATTACTTCTTGATCACTGCAGGTTACGGCTACCGCATATCTTTTCCCATATTCTATTCCAGGGTGATTACCATAACAGACCAATTTAAATTGAGATTTTATTTTTTGATCTGCACTTATCCATGTTCCTCCAATTCCATCAACGCCGCCTGTAGCTATAAAGACACCAGTATTTTTACCATTTTCATCATATTCATATAAAATAATTTCGTCTCCTTTAATTTTCCCTTTAAGGGTGACTTCTTTTTTCTCATCCCAATAATAGCCAGATCCAACTATTTCTTTGCCTAGTGGATAAAAACTCATTTTGTAGAATCTGTTATTTACACTTCCTTCAAAATCATAATATCCCTTTTCAAATGGGATTTTAGCAAAACCGTAATAAGGGTCTACAAAATGCAAAGTACCTGCCATACTGCTCCATACTAGGTTATAAGCATGTTGCCATTTAACTTCCTGTTGAATAGTATCGCCTATTCTGCTTTTTTTTATAGGACGTGAGACGGCAACTACCCCATCTTCAATTAGCTCGTATTTTTTCTCTTCTTTGTCATTTGTTGAGCTATCAGGGTACAACATTTCCCACTCTTTTTCTATTTTCCACAATCCCAACGAGTATGAACTATATCCCTGATATGTTGTGTTTCCGACAAAGAGTAGATAGCTCCTGTTATTGTCATCCGTTAAAATATCAAAGTTGCACTTATCAGCAGAGAAAGTTTTTTGAGAAATTATATTACATGTACTTTTGTCATATGTTGCCACTACAGAACAGTCCAAGCCTCCAGCGTGGGGCATGTTTAAAAGCTTGAAAATAACTAATAACTCTTGATTTCCTGAATCTGTGAAGTTGCCTTCATATGTATTGGCAACAGTAATATTATGAGGGGATAATTCATAATAATCTTTTATTGTTTCATCGGAAACTTTATCCAATTTATCGATGAGAAGCTGATTGTCAATTGGTTTTTTATCTGCAGTATTATTCTCTAAAATGATAGGATCTTTAACTGTAGGGCTATTTCCATTTGCTAAATTTTCGTTACTATTTGTTATAGTTTTATCACTACTTGTTATAGGTTCATCAACATTTGATATTTCTTGAGAATTGCCGTTTGTAAGTAGTAGTATTCCAATTGTTGCCAAAATAATCAAAGAGGTTATAGCAATCCAAAATCTAGGTTTTTTATAGTTGCCGATTTCTTTTATCCTGCTTTTAATGTTACTTTCTCCGAATGCCAACAGTCCACCCTCCAATAAATGCTGATTTTTAGCCGTAAGACCAATTAATAGATTAGCATATTCACTCCTAACATCTTCTTTATATCTCTTCATAACCATTTCATCACATGACATTTCCATGTCCTTTTGGGATAAGAAAAAGCCCAACCATATAATGGGATTGAACCAGTGAATACATAAGGCCAAAAATGATAGCGGTTTGATTATGTAGTCAAATCTTTTGATATGTATAAGCTCATGGGAATAAATAAGTTGTAAAACTTTTTCATCGGAATTTTCTGCAAGTGATAAAGGGATGATAATATGGGGATTTATTAGCCCGTATACAACAGGAGTAGTTATTCTGTCTGAAGTAAATATTTGTATTTTTCTATTCATTTTTAACATTACTTTAGCTTTGGCTACAAGAAAATCGTCTTTATATAAGATAGCTTCTTTTAATCTTTTTGCTGTTCTGATATATGTTAAGATACCATATAAAAATAGACTTAAGACACCTGTTACCCACACCAAAGATAATAGAAACAAGATTACCTGCATTGGATTAACCGAAGTATAAGGAGCTGTTTCTGGAAGTGATATATCGAGTGTTTCATTAGAAGTAATTTTATTGTTTTTATCCGCAGGCAGTTCTTTCAATGGGATGATATTATTGGAATTATATTCTAATGTATTAATGCTTTTTGAATTATGCACGATTGACATAGGAGTCGGTGTAGGTACAGAAGTAGATACAGATGATGGTAAAACATTGAAAATACTAAATCCTGAAGAAACTGTTAT
>JAQUGH010000176.1 GCA_028684195.1 Clostridia bacterium
AAGGGAAGCAGTAGGAGATCATCCGGCACTATTTATAGTAGATTCAATTAGCGGAATGGCGGTATCTCCTTTGAAGGTAGATGAATGGAAATTGGATGTTGTAGTAAGTGGATCTCAAAAAGCTTTTATGTTGCCTCCTGGGTTAGCTTTTGTAAGTGTTAGTCAAAAGGCTTGGGATGTATCAGATAAGGTTACTACGCCACGTTTCTATTTTGATCTTCGTGCGGCGAGGAAAACATATAATGAAAAATTCAATACACCGTATACATCTTCCACCAGTTTAATTATAGCTTTGCAAGAAACTTTAAAAATAATGATGGATGAGGGATTAGAAAATATTTATAAAAGACATGAAGCATATAAAAATCTAGTTAGAACCGCTGTAAAAGCGTTAGGATTAGAGCTGTTGACCAGTGAAGAGGCAGCGTCTAGTGCAGTAACAGCTATAAAGAGATTTGGAGATATTGATGTTAAGAAAGTAACAAAAATAATGCGAGAAAAGCATAATGTTGTTATTGCCGGGGGTCAGGGAAAATTACAAAAAGATATTTTCAGGATAGGACATTTAGGTTATATAAATGTTAATGATATTGTTGTAACAATTGCCGCTTTGGAAAGAACGTTGAAAGAGTTAGGTATGGATATTAAACCGGGACAGGGTGTAGCTGCTGTTCAGGAATTATTGATGAAAGGTGAGAATTAATTTGAAAGTACTTATTTGTGATGATGTATCTGAAAAAGGCATAGATATATTTAAAAAGCAAGCTGATATTGAGGTTGATGTTAAGCTAAAAATGTCTGAAGATGAAATATGTGAGATCGCTGATCAATACAATGCGATTGTTGTTCGGAGTGCCACAAAAATTACAAAAAGAATATTAGAACACGCAAAACAATTAAAAGTAGTAGGTAGAGCTGGAGTAGGTATTGATAATATTGATGTAGAAACCGCTACACAAAAAGGTGTAGTTGTGGTAAATACACCTGATGGAAATACAACTTCTGCAGCTGAACATACAATGGCAATGATGTTATCGTTGGCAAGACATATTCCTCATGCCGATCATTCGCTACGCAAAGGGAGATGGGATAGGAAGAAATTTGTGGGAGTAGAAATGAGGAACAAAACCCTGGGAATTATTGGGTTTGGCAAAATTGGTTCTGAAGTAGGGAAAAGAGCAAAGGCATTTGATATGAAAATCATTGTATTTGACCCTTTTGTTACTAAAGAAGTTGCTGAAAGAGCCGGGGTAGAGTCGGTTTCACTGAATAACCTTTTAAAAGAAAGTGATTTTATAACAGTACATATGCCGTTAACTGCAGAGACAAAGCATATGATTTGTACAGAGCAATTTGATATGATGAAAAATGATGTAAGAATTTTTAACGTAGCAAGAGGAGGGATTATTGACGAGAATGCCTTGTATGATGCTATTGTTAGTAAAAAAGTGGCAGGGGCTGCGCTAGATGTATATGAACAAGAACCGCAAACAGAAAGTCCACTTTTTAAATTACCTGAAGTGATAGTAACACCTCACTTAGGTGCATCGACACAAGAAGCACAAATCAATGTAGCTATAGATGTAGCTAATGAAATTGTTCGTGTTTTAAGGGGTGAACCTGTACAAAATGCGGTTAATATTCCTTTTGTTAAACATGAAAACATGGCTACATTTAAACCGTATATGGTACTTACTGAGCAATTAGGGAAATTAGCCGGAGTTTTTGCAGAAGGACCCATGGATACGGTAGAAATAGATTATTTTGGAGAAATCGTTAATTATAACACAAGTGCTTTAAATAATACCTTGCTAAAAGGGCTACTGAGACCATTCCTTCATGATGCAGTAAACTATGTGAATGCTCCACTTGTAGCTAAAAATAGGGGAGTGAAAGTCAAAGAAACCAAAAATTTCCACACAGAAGATTATACGAATAAGATTTGTGTTACTATCAGAGGAAATGGGGATTGGAAACATTCTATTTCAGGGACAGTATTTAAGAATAATGAATTAAGAATACTTAGCATTGATGACTTTTCACTTGATATACAACCTACAGGACATATTATTATTATAACGCATAATGATAAACCTAAAGTGGTTGGCAAGGTGGGGATGGTTTTAGGTGAGTATGAAGTAAATATTGCTGGTATGCAACTTGATAGAGAAGAAGTTGGTGGGGGAGCGATGATGATTCTTACGATAGACCAAGAAGTTAGTACGGAAATTATAGCTGCAATTAAAGAAATACCGGGTATAAAAAGTGCTAATTATGTAGCCTTTTGATGGGTAGTTGGTCAGTTGGTCAGTAGTTAGTTGGTTAGGGCTAGGGATGGTTCTCTTTTGTCCCCTTGTTCAATCACTGTATTATTGTTTAACAATAGTTAAACTATTGTTAAACGATGGTTAAACAATAGTTAAACGTGGGAGGAATAGTTGTGCTGGATATGAAATATGTTCGAAGTAATCCTGATGCAATTAAAGAAAGTTTAAAAAGTAGAAACGGTAGCACGGAAATTGTAGATGAGTTTGTGGAAAAGGATAAGATTCGTCGAGAAAAGTTAGCGATAGCGGAGCAATTAAAAAATAAGCGCAACAAAGTTTCTGAAGAAGTAGGAAGACTAAAAAAGTCAGGACAAGATGCTGAAAAATTTGTTTTAGAGATGCGTACGACTTCTAAGAAAATTAAAGAGCTTGATGAGGAAGTAAGAAATATAGAAGAAAATTTGCGCTCACTTTTACTTGCTATTCCGAATATTCCTCATTGCTCAGTACCGATAGGAACTGATGAAAGTTATAATCATGAAGAAAGAAAATGGGGAGAACCGAAAAACTTTAATTTTAAACCTGTGCCTCATTGGGATATTGGAGAAAAATTAGATATACTTGATTTTGAAAGAGCGGCTAAAGTTACAGGAGCAAGATTTACTTATTATAAGGGAATGGGAGCAGGAATAGAGCGAGCACTAATAAATTTCATGTTAAATTTACACACTAGGGAGCATGGATATATCGAGCTTATGACCCCTTTTATGGTAAATAGAGATAGTATGATAGGGACGGGACAGTTGCCAAAATTTGAAGAAGATATGTTCCATATTGAAGGAACCGAGTATTATCTTATTCCTACAGCAGAAGTTCCTCTAACTAATATATATCGTGGAGAAGTGTTACTCCAAGAACAATTACCTATTTGTTATGTAGCTTATACGCCCTGCTTTAGAGCAGAAGCAGGGGCTCATGGTAGAGATACCAGAGGACTTATCCGACAGCATCAGTTTAACAAAGTAGAATTAGTTAAATTTAGTCATCCGGATAATTCGTATGAGGAATTAGAAAAATTAACGGCGAATGCGGAAAAAGTTCTTCAACTTTTAGAATTACCTTATCGGGTAATGTCTTTGTGTACAGGAGATGTAGGTTTTTCATCAGCAAAAACTTATGATTTAGAGGTATGGCTTCCTAGTGCCGAAACATATAGAGAAATATCCTCTTGTAGTAATTTTGAGGACTTTCAAGCTCGTCGTGCCAATATTAGATTTCGTTCTGCAAAGGGAGGAAAACCTGAATTCGTGCATACTCTAAATGGGTCAGGCTTGGCTATTGGCAGAACGACTGCTGCTATTTTGGAAAATTATCAAGAAGAGGATGGCAGTGTTAGAATACCAAAGGTGTTACAGCCATACATGGGAGGAGTAGAAGTAATAAAGTAAAGTTCGATAAATTCATGTAGTACAATATAGAGAAGCATGAGGGTGAGACGAAATAGTAATTCGTCCCACCCTCTGATTTTATATAATTAAGTGTCCTCCACTTCTAAAAGTGGGGTGTGTTTTTTGCTTTAGGCATAGTTAGATCAACATTTGTAATACCGTTCTCCCCTTATTTCTAAATGATCATGAGGTTAAGCATACAACACTTTAAATTATTGAAACACTGTAACAAATCAAGGTACCTGTCCCC
>JAQUGH010000177.1 GCA_028684195.1 Clostridia bacterium
GGTAATTAAAAATAATGTGAATAGTGTTTTGGAAAAAGGAGTTCCCTATACCGAGCTTTATAATATTGAAGATTATTTAAATAAGCTACAGGTTGCAGTTCCTGAAATAGAAAACATTCAAATATATAGCGATGCTATAGAGATTGGGCAGGGAACATCTATAGATGACGAGTATGTTTATATCCGACGGTTGACAAGCGATCTGCATGGAAAACAGGGAATTGTTCGGATAGAAATATCTCAGAAAAGCATTGCAGAGAAGCTACGCAATATTCTGTTAGATACCGCTACTGTTTTAGTTATTTCATTTATATTATTGGTCGAAGTGACTTTATTCGTGATCTTGCTACTTGAAAAAAGAATAAGTAATGGACTAATAGACTTTACTTGGAATCGAAAAACGATACCAATAATCCGTTATCTTGCTTTCCTTATTTTTGCTGCGGCCTATATGTCCACAACCTTTATTCCGATACTGATGGACAATCTTTATCAACCTCTTTTAGGTTTGCCCAAAAATGTAGTGTTAGGATTACCTATTTCGGCTGAAATGTTATTTGGAGCCTTAGCGGCTGTGGGAGCAGGTTATAGTATAGATAAAACTGGTTACAAGCCTATCCTGATAAGGGGGATTATCTTTTTTGGTGCAGGAACGCTTATTTCAGCAGTTGCTTACGATGCCATGTCCTTTATAGCTGCTAGGAGTATAGTGGGGATAGGTTTTGGATTAGTCTTAATGGCGTTGAGAACTATTGTCGTATCTGCACCAGATGCAATATTAAAAAATCAAGGGGTTGCGGCAATGAACTCCGGAGCATTTGCTGGTGTAAATTGTGGTATTGTAATTGGAGCAATGCTTGCCGATAGAATTGGCTATTCCCGGGTTTTCTTCGTTGCTTGTGTGCTTTTAATAATATCTTGGTATACAGCGCAAGTCTTTGTAGAAAACGTAGTACCACAGAGAGTTAATAAAGAAGTTGAGGCAAATCAACCCGACCTAAGAACATTTATTTTTGATAAGAAAGTTTTAGCATTTTTTATGTTAGTATTAATACCTGTTTCGATTTCCGGGATGTTTTTAAATTACCTTTTTCCTATTTATGCAGATAGCATGGGGGTTTCTGCTTCTGGGATTGGAAGAGCCTTCTTGGTTAATGGCTTACTTATTATATACGCCGGTCCGGTTCTAAGCAGATACACAGAAAAATATTTGGGAACAAAAAAATCATTAGTGATTGCATCACTAATAATGGGCTTTGCACTGCTTGTTTTTGCCGGTTGTGGCACATTGGTAGCAGCTTATACGGCTGTTATATTGTTGGGATTAGCCGAAAGCTTTGGTGTGGCAGCTCAAAATAATTATTTCTTAAGCTTAAGAGCGGTTTCTCGCTTAGGTGAGGGGAAGGCGGTTGCTTACTTTAGTATAATAGGAAAAATAGGTCAGATGCTTGGACCAATTATATTCGGCTCTGCGGCTGTCTGGGGGATGGCTGAAGGAACAGGGGTCGTTGGAGGTATTGCTGTAATTTCTTTTGCATTGTTCGCTATATCAAATAAAGATTTTTTCATCAAAAAGAGACTGACAAGAAGATATTGATAAGCAAGAAAATATTGATAAGAAAGCATAAAAAGATGGTTAGGAGTTGGACAGCTTGGATGTACATATAGCCTTTCATAAGGATATGTCAAGTGACAGAAAATATTCTATCTCAGGCGGGAAAGAAATATTGATTCGTGCTGCCCATTTTACTGATATACCTCAAATCGTATGTTTTCT
This sequence comes from Clostridia bacterium, assembly GCA_028684195.1. GTDB lineage: Bacteria > Bacillota > Peptococcia > DRI-13 > DTU073 > JAQUGH01. The sequence goes on from JAQUGH010000177.1 coordinate 1,778, forward strand.
AAAGAGCGTTCAAATCACACCGGAAAATTTGGACGCAAAACTTTCAATAAAGAGCAAGGACAGTTTTAAAAATAGTGGTGGATTTTTTGTAGTATGGAATGTTGAAGAACTCTCTTGTTTAATGCAGGATGCAAAAAACCTGATTTTAGTTGTGGTTGCCAATGAAGAAGGGGAAGAAGTTATATGTGGCTTCTTGTGGTGCAGATTAGCACTCGATAGTATTTTAGTCAGCGATTGGAAGTTGCAGAAGGAGATATTTAGCGAAGAGCGAATAAATAAATATAATACAGCTTTAGAGAAAAACTTGATATTTACTGCTGTAGAATGTGCTATTCACCCTAATAGTCATGGGGACGGTATTTCTTTTAGCATTATTTATGAAATGTATAATTGGTTGTGGAAAAAAGGGTTTCTCTTTTCGGTTTTACAAGTTTACAGAATTCTAGGAGAGTATCGGGGCGAAAACTTTATTAAAGGAGAAATGCCCAACGAAGCTAGTATTAGTCATATAAAAAAATATGGCGCTGTTTGCATTAAAAAAGCGGTTGTACCTGACCAAACAATTGGTAATAGAAGATTCAAGGTAAGTGCGGATGTTTTTTTGCTTGATTTAGAAAATGCAGTCAAAAGGCTTAAAGAGTTAGTTTCCAAAATAACCTTGGGCAAAGAAGAATGAGCCGGGACAGGAGGTCATATATGAAAAAAATAATGGCAATTTTTCTAATGTTATTAATAGGTATCTCAGGATGTGGAACACGAGACAACAATGCTGGGGTAAAGGTGGACTTGGAAAGTAAATTCGACGACAGCATTATTGTTGGTGTTGTAGGAACGATGTGGATTATGGAGGATGCCAGTAAGTATCTTGATGGTGTTAGATTAGCTGTTGAGGAAATAAACGCTGACGGTGGTATTAATAATCGGGATATAAAGACATTAGAATTGGATGATCAGGGACAAACAATGGAAGGTATTAAAATAGCACAGGAATTGGTAAAAAACTCTAAGTTAAGGGCTGTGATAGGTCATTGGGATTCTCATGTTACGTTACCTGCGGCAAGTATATATGAAAATGCAGGTGTACTGATGATGACAGCGATGGCTACAACTCCGGAACTAACACAAAATGGTTACAAGTATATTTTTCGCAATGTTCCAAGCGATGAAATAATGGGTGGAGAGATGGCCGCTTTTGCCAGTAAGCAGGGGCTAAAGCGAATAGCAATCTATTATTCGGATACCGATTATGGTCGTGGCTTGGCAAATTCTTTTGAAAAGGTCGCCCAGAGTATAGATGTAAAGGTAGTAGACAGAACTACTTGTTTTCTTAATGACGATGATTTTGAACGAACCATGGAAAGGTGGAAAGCCTTTGATTTTGACGGAGTATTTATTGCTGATTGTATGCCCGATGCCGGAGGTGCTATTAAGCGAATAAAAGAAGTATACCCTGATATTCCTATTATGGGTACAGATGGACTTGATTCCCCGGATTTTATTAGTGTCCTGGGGGATGCTGCAGAAGGGATTTTCATAGCAACTTTGCTTGATCCTGATGATGATAATCCTGAGCTTGTTCAGTTTATTAATAATTTTAGGAAGCGTTATAATGATGAACCTGATGTGTATGCAGTTCAGGGATATGAAACTGTTAAGCTTCTGAGTACAGCTATGAAAGCTGCGGAGAAGCCTACTTCTGCTCAGATTGCAAAAGCGTTAAGAGCTATAAAACAGTGGCCGGGCTTAACCGGTACGTTAACAGTTGAAGAAAATGGTGATGTTACTGGTAAAATTATTCGTAAAAAAGTGGTGAGAGATGGTAAATTTAAATATATGCCTATTTCGTAGCGTTAAGGAGGATGTTTATGAATAACAGGGTATTTCGTGAAGTGTCAATAGAACGGCTGTCTTCTCCCGAACAACTTGACCAAATGATGTCGGTTACATCACCAAGAGCATGGTTTTCCTTAATTGCCTTAGCTGCAATTTTGTTTACAACGATAATATGGAGTATTCTGGGAAGTATTCCTTATAAAACAGAGGGAGAGGGAATTTTAATAAAAAGCGAAGGCGTCTATAACATTAGTCATACTAAGGGCGGGAAAATTATTGATATTAGTGTAAAAGCAGGAGATATAGTAAAAAAGGGTGACATTGTGGCTAGAATTGAGCAGCCAGAGCTTG
>JAQUGH010000178.1 GCA_028684195.1 Clostridia bacterium
GGAACTTATTGTAACCACTAACGAAATAGCTCCAGTTCTTCTTAGTGCAGAAACAACAACAAACGGTAAAAAAATAATATTTACCTTTAACAAAAACATGACAGTGTCAGCGGAAGCACCCGCAGGATTTACAATAACAGTAAACGAAATAGGAAAATCCTTAATAACAGTAGAAACAGGCACATCCCCTGATACTATTGAATTAACCTTGGAAAAAACAATATACAATACATCACGTAACATAAAAGTATCCTATACAACAGGAACAATAACAGCAGAAGATGAAGCAATATTAGAAAGCTTCTTAGAACAAAGCGTTACCAATAACAGTACAGTTGAAGTTCCTAGCAAAAAGCACAGCTACAGCTATGGTGATTCAAACCAACTTGAATATATAGAACTATCATCAGGGAAAGTAGTTCGTTATGAATATGACGTAAGAGGAAATTTAATTAGAGTACGTTCCATAGATTAAGCAAAAATATATGGTTCATTGAATATGTGTCGTAACCATTAAAAAACTAGGAGGATGAAAATGAAAAAACCCAAAATCAATAAAATCATTTCATTTATGTTAGTAATATCCTTTTGTGTAAGCATTGTTTTACCGATTGACATTGCCAAAGGGATTGAAAGTAATAAACCAAAGATCAATGAATATACGCAACCTGATAAACCTGATAAAGAAGAAGTAATAAAAAAAATAAAAGGGACAGGAGTTCCTTTCATCCATAACGAAGGACAAATAAAAAATAGTAATATTGCCTATTATGCCAATATATTTGCAGGAACAGTATCCATAACACAAGATGGAGAAATTATTTATGGAATCAATAGCTACAAGAATATCAGTGAAGAAAAATACAAGACACAAATGGTACAAGAAAAGATACTAAGAGAGAAGGAAGCAAAGCAAGAAAAAGGAACAGAAAAAGGGATAGTATCCTCGATAAAGCCAGATGAAAATTTATTTGGCAGTAACCTCTGTGTGATTGAAAAATCGGTAGCCAGAAGTAGCAAAGGAAATGGAGAAAAAAACGGAATAGATTACCGTCCAGAAAGTAAAATTGAATATCAAGAAAGAGAAGTAAAACAGTTTAAAGAAAAATTGCTAGGAACAAAGGAAATAACAGTAAAAGGCACAGAAGAAGCAATTACTAAAGTAAACCTATATATGGGGAAAAGCGAAGAAGATTGGTATACCAATCTTTCCACCTACAATAACATCAGTATGGGAGAAATATATCCCAAAATAGAATTAAACTTAGTATCTCAAGATTCCAACGTAGAAAAAGTGTTTACCGTTAATCCCGGAGGAAATGTAGGAGATATAACAATCGACTTGGAGGGGATAAATTCTCTTAACATTAACAAAGATGGAGAATTAGAAGTTGCAATAGAAGATAATTCTCTAACAAAGCCTCTAACATTTACTGCCCCTGTAGCATATCAAGAGATAAATGGGGAAATGATTAATGTTCCTGTGAACTATTGGGTGCAAGGGACAAGCTACGGCTTTGATGTAGGAGAATACGACAAGACAAAGCCCCTGATAATTGACCCATTGCTTGCTTCAACTTTTTATAGTTTAGGTGGTTGGTTGTATGGATTAGACTTTGATAGTCAAGGTAATATCTATGTAATTGGATATGATGGTTGTCTCGGTCTTATAGTAGCAAAATTTGATCCAGATTTAAAAAATCTTCTTGCTAGTACACATTTTCGTCCTTATATTATGGCTAAAGATAAATATAATGCTATGAAACCTATTATCATTGATGAAAATGATAATGTATACATTACAGGTATAGAATGTAATTATTCTTTCCCAACAACTTCTGGAGCATATTGTACAGAATTATCTGGTGCAACAGATACTTTTGTGATTAAACTTGATTCGGAACTAAATCTTTTAGCGTCTACATTATTGGGTGGTAGTTCAGAAGAGCGTAGTGAATTAGGTTATTTTTTAGAATTAGATAAATCAGGAAATTTGTATGTTGCAGGTATAACTTGTAGTGTGGATTTTCCCACTACAACTGGGGCATATAATACTGAAAGTAATGGAGATACTGATATATTTATTTCAAAATTCAATTCAGATTTATCTACCCTACAAGCCTCTACGTTATTAGGCTCAAGTGGACAAGATTATCCCTGTGGTCTTTTATTAAATAAACAAGACAATATATATGTTGCAGGTTTTGTTGAGAATAAATTTCCTGTTACTGAAGGAACTTATGATAATATACATTTTCCAAATGTGTGTATATCAAAGCTTAATTCAGATTTAAGTACACTAGAAGCAGTTACTTTCGTAAATGATATTAGTAGAATGTCTTTAGATAAAAACCAAAATATATGTGTAGGATTACGTTTTAATAATATGATACAAAAATATAGTGCTGATCTAAGTCAGTTGCTATTATCTAGGGATTTTCAAGTGGCTGCTTATGAAGAAGACGAAAATAGTATTTATCAACTTATAACAGACGATAATGGTAATATTTACGTTGTAGGTAAGCATGGTGTAGCAAGTTTAGATGCTGACTGTTATCCTGATAAATCCTATAATCTACAGGAGGCTAATGTATTATATGGTGCTATCAATGCGCAAGGGCATATTTACTTATGTGGTCAAACAACAATTGATCAATTTATTACCACAGAAGGAGCATATGATACTACACCAGCATGTGATATCATGGGCTTTATCTCCAAAATAAGCCTAGCAGACCTTGAATACAACCTCGACTTCAGCTTAGGTAATCCATCATGGAGTGGGGTAGTTGGACAAAACATCAACATCTGTAACGGAAACTTCTTCCTTAACCAAACAGACATAATTTCACCAACAAGGAGCGTCCCCCTTCATTTCACAAGATTCTATAACTCTCGTTCACAATACATTAGCCCTCTGGGGAAAGGATGGCAACACACCTACAATACACGATTAATCCAAAATCAAGATAATTCCCTAACAATCCTCTATGAAGACGGACACCAAGCTACCTTCAAGAAAGCAAACGACAATTACCTTTCTGCTCCTGGTTGCTGGGAAAAGCTAAATGCCAATGAAAATAATACATATACCCTTACCTTCAAAGACCAAACTAAATATACATACTCTTCAGATGGTAAGCTAATAAACATAACCGATAAAAACAATAACCAAACAACCCTACAATACACAGGAGAGCTTCTTACCAAAGCAACCGACCCAACCGGACAAACCCTAAAATTCACATACAACGCCAATAACAAACTCACCAAAGTTCTTGACTCCGCTGACAGAGCTATAGAATTCACCTATGACAATTCAGGAAACCTTACTACCTTCAAAGACTTAAACGGAGCAACAACAAAATATTCATACAACACCCTAGGGCTTACCACAATAACAAACCCTAACAACAAGCCTATAGTTACAAATACCTACGACAACAATTCCAGAGTTATCCAACAAGAAGATGGTGAAAACAACAAAGTAACCCTTTCATACAACCTAACCACACAACAAAACACCTATACAGATTCCCTAAACAACACATCCACCTACACCCATGATTACGACTACAAGCTAAGGAAAGTACAGTTTAATGATGATGAAACAGCCCTCTTTGAATACGATTGGCGGTACTGCCTATTAAACGAAAAAGACTTTAACGAAAATATTACCACCTACTCCTATGATGACAACGGAAACATCATAGGGAAATACATCTCTAACCAACTTGGATATAACGAATGGACATACGACGAAAAAAACAACATCACAAGCTATGAAGATGGCAAAGGAAACATAACCACCCTCACATATGATGGAAACGGTAACTTAACCTCAGCCAGTAAAACAGTATCAGGAGCAAAAGAAGAAACAACCTACCAATACAATCAATATGGACAGCTTACCCAAAGCACTG
>JAQUGH010000179.1 GCA_028684195.1 Clostridia bacterium
AAACGACTAATTGTTGAACCTGGCAAACAGATATATTTCTCATCATTATCATACAGTGATGGTTGTAAAGAATAATTTTCTTGTGGAAATATTTCTACAAGACGCTAAAGAATTGAAGAAGGACTCAACGACTTCCCTTCCCCATCTGCTACAGCAAAACTAAGTGTTAAAAATTTACTAGCACTTGTTAAAGCCTTATAGACAAAAAATTGTTCCGCAAAAAGTCTTTTCACAGAAGGAGGTGCTAATTCAATATTTCTATCTCCTAATACTGCTCGCTCCTCATCATTAAAAAACCCTTCATCTGAAACCCTTGCCGGAAATACTCCTTCATTCACCCCTAAAATGATCACTGCCTTCAAATCAGGATTACGAGAACGCTCCACAGAACCAATCAAAACCTGATCTAAACCTGGCGGTATTAAACCTAATTCCATACTCTCTAATCCACTATTAACTACTTGAGTTATCTCATGGGTAGTCATTTCTTCTTCTCCTAATAACTCCACAACCTTATCCAGAAGTTCCAAAACCTTTTTCCATACCTGTTCATGTATTCTCGCCTCTTCTAATCTTCCTTCCTCTTCAGCCTGCTTCGTCCAACGCTCTAATTTATCAGCAATAGAAAGTTCATCAAGAAAATCAAATAACGCTTTACTATATTCCTTCCCGTTACAGGAAGCTTTCATATTTTCTTTAAAATGCAAAAGTGCTTGTACCGCTTTTTTCCTGGATATATTAATACATTTTAATTGTTTCTCTTCTCTCACCGTTAAAATATTTTCACCATCTTGAGAAATATTTCTTTTATACTGCCAAGGTCGCTCATCAACCCAACGATTACCCCTAATTCCATGAGCGAGGCAATAATTTTCCAGAAGGTCAACCTCCTGTCGAGATACAGGAATCAAATCTGTTTTTAAGCAACGAAATATAGGCTCATAATTCCAACCATTTTGAACAACCTCCAAAGAACCTTGAATCAGATCAAGTAGAGGATGATTAGAAAGAGGTTTCTTGGTATCTAAGAAAAACGGTATCCTATAATTTCTAAAAATATTTTCTATTAGCCCCTCATAGTTAGAAAAGTCCCTAAGCAAAACAGCAATATCCATAAAGCGAAACCCTTTTTCTCTGCAAAAAGAAATTATCTCTCTTGCCGCTTCCTCCACTTCCTCCTGACGATTAGCCGCCGCTTTCACTTGAATTGACTCTGTTTTTTTAGCATACCTCGCAGTTGGCAACGAGAAACTCTCTTCCAAAAATGCTAAATCTTCTCTCTCTCGAAATCGCCCCCCTTGGGGATCTTTTAAAATAACATCCTCTCCCAAAGGACATTGAACTTCCTCCGCTATCCCCTTTAACCTCTGATACGTCTCCCATGTTTGATAAAACAAATTTGTCTCAGCAACCTTCTTATTTAAAAGCTCTTTATCCAAGCATATTGATATATTAACCTGTTTACATTTTGAAATTAATTGCTTAATTACTTCAAATTCTAAAGGAGTAAAACCGTTAAAACCATCTACCCAGATTTGAGCATCTTCCAAATAGTCCGATTTATGAAGGTTATCAATCAACAATTGAAGATTGTCCTCTGTATCCAGATATTGATCTTCTATGTACTCCTCAAACTCTTTATAGATAAGAAGAAAGTCCTCCATTTTCTCACGAAGGCTTCCTGTCATTTCTTCCTTATCTTTTAATATTTCTAATTCATCTTCTGTTACCTTTACTTCATTAACTTCTACAGCTTCCTCTTTTTCCGGTTCCCCATAAACTACTTTTTCTAGTTTGACAGGGTCTATTTGATAAATTTTCATTTCAGATAATCCTCTAACTAATTGCTCAAGAAAGCCAGGACTATCTATATTCAAATTAAAGACTTTGAGATTTTTTTTATTCTTTTCCAACAAACGTCTTATAATAAGAGTCTTACCCACATCATCCAACAGAGGATAATTTCCTCCCCCCGTCTCCTGAAGAACACGCCAAGCTAAACGCTGAAAGCTAAGAACCTGTGCTTGAATCACGCCTCCACTTTCTGTATACGAGGACAAACTTTTTTCCGCATGAAAAGAAGCCTGTTCGGGGACAAGATAAATATACTTTCCTTTAGGCGTTTCTTTTAAAACATATGTAACTTCTTCTAAGCATTGCTTGGTCTTTCCTGCACCTGATCTTCCAATAACAAAACGCAACCGCATTTTTTGTCCCCCCAACATATACTAGATATATATTATTAATTAGGCAAAAAATGCTTTTTACCTGCTAAACGCAAAAAAAGCACAATACAGTACTAAGTGTAAATCTACTACTCACTACTGTATTGTGCTGTATATAGTATATATTTTTTTTTATTATTGTTGCCTACTTTTTATTTTACTTTTTCTTTGCTTTCTTTTCCTTTTTCTCTTTTAGGTGTCTGCTTAGGTCTATTTTCATTTGCCTCTTTTGTACGATCATCTAGTGATACACGTTCATCTATACCGCATTGAGTTTTAAATATCGTAATAACACCCTCCGCATATTTTAACATAAAGCTTTTAGCTTCTTCTTTATCGTTAAATTGACTATCACCACAGTTGCGTTGGATTTTTTCCAATACTTGCTCATGAGCAATTTTCAATTGCTGTACTGCATTATCATACTTTAACCTTTCATTTATTGGACAACTCCCACTACCAATCTTCCTATAGTACAAATATTTGGATACGCTTTGAAAATATTTGCCCATTACATTCATTTCAAGTCTATTGTTTTTTTTATTTTCACCTTTTATTTCATTTATTGATTCTATGCCTTCTCTTTCAATATTCAATATGTATTGTTCAATACTACCGGGTTTGAGTTTAACTATTGCGCTATCAACTTCTAAGCTTATTATCCTTTTATGGCCCTTTTGTACTTCCAATAATGGCCTACTTACATCACCAAAATTAGCTTTCACATCATTTTCTAATGCTAGCCAACCACGTATTACGTGATAATATGAATTCTCTCCACTTTCCCCACTGAATTCTTCAAGAAGTCCATCTAATTCTTCTAATGTTTTCGCTCTATTTCTATTTAAGAATTCTATACTTGTTTTTAGCCTTTCATTAGTAATTGGAACTTCTTTTCCTTGTAGATATCGCTCTCTAATCAATAATTGTTCTTTTGATTTATCAAAAATTTCATTCACATATCCCACAAATGTTTTATGATTTTTTGTTACTTCTTGTGTTGATTCTTGAATTTTTCCATCGTAATAACCCCTTTCTGCAGCGGTTTCCAATAAAGTGCAATTATGTTTATAATCACTATGAATTTTTTCAAAATTAGATTTTATTTCCGCAAGTATATCTTCATTACTTCCATTATCTAACCAAACCATCCTACTTATCTCCCCTTTCGTACAAACATATTTTACAACAGCTTCATAGATAATTATCATCTCATTATCTAATATAATGTATTAAGTTGCTAATAATGTTAGCATATTCTGATTTTTATTACAAGCATCAATTTTATCTTTTGCACCACTTAACTCAATAACCATCGTCTCTCTATTAACATCCACGATTTTAGCTCTAAATATATCTACTATATCCACAATATCAGAACGCTTTTCAGGAAGAGCCTTCACCTTTATTAACTGAAATAATGACGCCTTTCTCAGAAAATGAAGCATACTATTCTGCCTTATTTCAAACTATCAAATTCACGATTTTTAATCCAACTCTTTATTTCTTTTTCATCAATTGATCCATCTGCGATTCCTAAGCCCAACTCAACAAGCTCTTTCTGAGAGTATTTTATTTTCATATCATTCATTTGCATTAACAGTAACATAATAGCAATACCAATTCTCTTATTTCCATCAACAAAGCCATGGTTTTGTATTAAGCTAAACATAATTGCTACG
>JAQUGH010000180.1 GCA_028684195.1 Clostridia bacterium
GGTTTTTAGAACTTAATTGGTGGTGAGGCTGTGAGTTCGACATTTGATTATAACAAGATTCAAGACACAGCCTTAAGCTTAATTGAAAAGTTTGGGGCTGATGCAGCAGTCAAGAAAGCTTCCATAGCAGCAGGAGCAAATGCTTGGAATGCTCCCCAACAAGTTGCAAGCTCTAAGGTAGGAAAGGCAGTAAGGACAGAGTACAGCCTATATAATATCAACGGAACCACAATAAAGGCTGGCGATGTAAAGCTTCTTCTTGCAGCAAAGGATTTGACTGTAATGCCAGCACAAGGAGATACAGTTGTTTTTGCTGGTACAGAATATAAGGTTATGAACATAGACCCAATAGCCCCTGCTGAGGTGATACTTGTATATGTTGTTCAGCTTCGGAGGTAGGGGCAATGAGAGAGCGAAACACGAAATATTATTTAGACCTTAAGAAATTTTGTGATGAATTAGAAGAAGAAACGGCTGTATTATTTGTTAAAAAGACAGTTTTAGAACTGTTGAAAGAGGTTATAAATTTAAGCCCTGTCAAAACAGGAAGGTTTAAAGCTAATTGGATAACAACAGTTGGCGGTTCAACAGAAGAAGGAAATCCTGAATTGATGGATAAATCATCTGCAGATACCAACATAGCTTACACAAGAGGTGCTGCTGCAATGGAGGCATACAAAAAATTGGATGAGGTTCACATATCCAACAACATAAAGTATGCAGATCAACTGGAGTATGGTTCTTCCAAGCAAGCTCCTGTTGGTGTTTTGGGGGTATCAATTGATAAAATCGAAAAAAGCTTGAATGAATCTTTTAAGAAATAGGGTGGTGATAATAGAATGTCTTATGCATCAGAGTATAGTGAATTAGCTGGAGCATTTTCAGAAGGCTGGAAAACAACAGTTACAGCTCCTGCTGTCGCTAAAGTCTTAACCCCTATTGCCTGGCCAAATGTAGCCTTTACTCCTCCTGTAGCAAGCTCTTGGGTGAGATTTAACATATTGCCCTCTGGCTCTAATTTGATGACAGTAGGAGCACCAGGCAACAACTTAACAAGGTATTCTGGGATAGTTGTGGTTCAGATTTTTACACCTTTGAATACTGATGATTCTGCCCTTCTTGCCTATGCCGATAAAGTGTTGGCAATATTTAGGAATTATCACACAACTACAATAAGGTTTGGATCTATCTATTCTGTAAAGACCAGCAACTCAGAAGAGGATGGCTGGAATCAAATAAATGTGATGGCTCCATTCATCAGAAATGAATATGAATAACAAAAATAAGGAGAGTGATTTAAAATGGCACTTATAAGTGCATCCCTATCGCAACTTGGATTTGTAACAGAAGTAGATTGGGGAATAACCCCAGCAACTCCAGTGTGGCAGATATTGCGTTTTACACCACCTGAAAATTTTAAAGCAGACAGGGAAAATACATCAAGTAATGAGATGAGACCTGATAGAAATGCAACTGATCTTATTCAGGTTGGTGGTGGAGCTTCTGGTGGATTTGGTTTTGAGCTTTCTTATGGTACGTATGATACCTTGCTTGAATCCTTTTTCCAAAGTGCTTGGGCTAACGATGTTCTTAAGAATGGAGTAACCCCAAAGACCTTTTCTTTTGAACGCAAGATGCCTACAGGTGCAGCAACAGCAGAATACTTCCGTTTTACAGGAATGCAAGGGAATAGCTTAAGCATATCTTGTAAAGCTAAAGAGGTAGTTTCAGGAACCATGGATTTTGTAGGTAAAGCTGGTGCAGTGGCTTCTGCTATCGTATCAGGTGCAACCTATACTGATCCAAGTACTACTGAAGTTTTTAGTCCTGTAGCAGATTTTGCAGCTCTTTCTGTTGGGGGAGTATCTACCGCACATGTTCTTGGACTTACATTCCAAGCAAATAATAATCTTAGAGCACCTTCAGCTCTTGGAAGCGTTGATGCTATTGGTATAGGTTCAGGGAAATTTGAAGTTACAGGAACGATAGATGTGTATTTTGAAGATACAACCCTTTATGCTAAGTATCTTTCTGGTGATGCTATAGCTCTTGAGTTTACCATAGGGAGTACAACAGCTAATAAATACACCTTTTCTATGGCTAATATTAAATTAGAGACAGCAGAAGCTCCTGTATCTGGCCCAGATGATGATCTTATCATGAACTTTTCTTATCGTGCTTTGTTTGATACCACAGACGATTGTACGCTTATGATTACAAGAGCAGTAGCATAACTTAGAAATTTGAGAGGGGTAATTGAAATTGAAGAGTCCATATGATCTTTTTGGAACTGACCAGAACCTTGAAAAAGACGGTATTGTAATTGATTATGGCGATTTTAGCCTTAAGATAGCAAGGTCTGGTGGAGGGAATGCCAACTACAAAAGGTTGGCAGCAGCAAAACTAAAACCTTATGCACATCAGCTGCAGACAGGAACTCTTGATGATGACAGAGCCAGAGACCTTATGCTGGAGATATTTGTTGATTCTGTTCTTCTTGACTGGAAAGGTGTTGTAGATGAAAAAGGCAAGCCAATCAAGTATACAAGAGAAAATGCAATTAAGCTCTTCAAGGACTTGCCAGACCTTTATATGGACATCACAGAACAAGCCAACAAAACATCGAACTTCAGAAGGGAAATAGTAGAAGAAACAATAAAAAACTAACCCTTGCCCTCCGATGGGAATTAGCGTGGAGGGCGAAGGTACCAGACCTTGAGATATTACAAGAGGCGGGAGTTAATGTCAAGGCTCTCAACGAACAGCCTGTGGTCCAAATAGAAGATTTATTCTATTGGCAAGCATTTATTATGTTATCTGCTTGTAGACCCACAGGCTTTTCTGTTGGAGCTATACCTTTTGGTGATTTGCTTGCTTATTGTGATACTTTTGGGATCCATTCTCTTTCTGAAAAAGAAGATTTTATAAAGATAATCCAAGGGTTGGATTATGTTTTTCTTACTTCTGCAGATAAAAAAGGAGGTGAAAGATAAATGCCTGTACTTGATGTTAGTATTAATACTAGTGGTGTAACAGAGGGTGTCAAAGTAATAAAACGAGGTTTTGCAGAGATAAGTGCAGAAAGTAAAGCAGCAGATCAGTCTATGCAAAATATAACTTCTTCGCTGAAAAATCTTTCTGCTGAGACCAGCCTGACAGGGAAACAATTGCTTGCCTTTAAAAATATCAACGCTTTCAACACCCTTGATAAAGCAAAAAACAGCATAGCCTCTATAGCAGAATTACAAGCCACCTTGAAATCTTTGGCGGGGGGTTATGATGAGGCAAAAAAATCTCTTAAATCCTTTATAGCGGAAAATGCAGATTCTGGACAGTACAAGATGAAAGTCTGGAAAAAAGCCTTTAAGGATATGGACTCAGAGCTTAACAAGGTGAGCAAAGATTTGACACGTTTTGGAACTTATGCTACCAATGCTATGAATACAGGCACCACAGCAGTCAAACGGTTTGAATCTGCAGCAATGAAAGCTTATACTGGAGTTTTAAAGCCTTTGAAAAGGCTTATCATTACTTATCTTTCGTTCCGAGGGATTCAAAATTTATTCAAGAATATGTTCGCTAAGACATCAGAGCAAGAGGATGCAATCAAACAAATGGAAGTTAGGCTGACTGCCACAGGTTATGCTGCAGGGGTGACATCTTCTCAAATTTTGAATATGTCTGATTCCTTGGCGAAGGTATCTGTCCAATCATCTACCTCCATAACAAAAATGTCTGCTCTTCTTTTATCCTTTAAAAATATAAAGGGTGGAAACTTTGAAGAAGCTATGCAGAATATATTGGATTTATCTGCAGCAACAGGAAAGTCAATGCAAACAATAACCTTGGCAATAGGCAGAGCTTTGAATGCTCC
>JAQUGH010000181.1 GCA_028684195.1 Clostridia bacterium
CTTCATTATCTTCAAATATTATTTGTCCATTTATCCCTCTAAACATCACATGATATATTCCTGTGCTGCTTTTTTCCCTTGCTCTTCTTGGCATAGAAATCACCTCGAATTTAGCTTATCATAAAATCGAGGTGATGGCAACACAGAAGAACCGTCCCTTTGTGTCCTAGTCTGACTGAAGACCTAGCATTTCAACAGCCTGCTCGCACATCTTGTATTTCAGGATTTTACCAGCTGCGTTCATCGGAAATTCCTTAACAAAATTAACATAGCGTGGAGTTTTATGCTTTGCCATATGTGAACGGACATAATCTTTTAGTTCTTCCGCTGTCATTGTTGTATTATCCTTTAATATAACACACGCCATAATTTCTTCACCGTATTGTTTGTCGGGTACACCTATAATTTGAACATCTTTAACATTAGGATGAGTATAAATAAAATCCTCGATTTCCTTGGGATATATATTTTCACCGCCACGGATGATCATATCTTTAATGCGCCCTGTTATTTTGAAGTTACCATTGGTGTCACGCCTTGCAATATCGCCAGTATGTAGCCAACCATTTTCATCAATGGCCGTTGCTGTTGCCTCAGGCATCTTGTAATAACCTTTCATAATATTGTAACCACGTGCAACGAATTCACCATCCATATTGTCGGGCAAGTCTTCACCCGTTACAGGATGGACTATCTTACATTCAACGCCAGGCAGTGCAGAACCAACAGTATTGACCCGCACATCAATCGGATCATCAACGCGGCTCTGGGTACATCCAGGTGAAGCTTCTGTCTGTCCATACACAATAGTAATCTGTATCATGTTCATTTTGTCTACCACATCCTGCATAACCTTGACAGGACAAGGGCTGCCTGCCATAATACCGGTTCTCATGTAAGAAAAATCGGTCTTGGAAAAATTCTCATGCTCAAGCAACGCAATAAACATGGTGGGAACACCGTGGAAGCAGGTAATCTTTTCTCTATTTATGCAGTCGAGGGCTTGCCTTGTTGAAAAATATGAAAGTGGAGAAAGTGTAACGCCATGTGTCATTGCAGCTGTCATTGCAAGCACCATTCCGAAGCAATGAAACATCGGTACCTGAATCATCATGCGGTCAGCTGTAGAAAGATCCATGCAATCTCCAATATTCTTTCCATTATTCACAACATTATAATGAGTAAGCATAACTCCTTTAGGAAAACCGGTTGTTCCTGAAGTGTATTGCATGTTACAAACATCATTCTTATTAACGCAAGCAGCACGATGATAAACTTCATAAAGAGGAACTTTTTCCGACATGGCAATGGCTTCCTCCCATGTCAAGCAACCCTTTTGCTTCGAATCGGTAGTGATAATATTGCGCAAAAAAGACAGACGTTTCATATGAAGAGGCTTCCCTGCCTCGGTAGTTTCCAACTCAGGACAAAGCTCCTTGATAATACTTACATAATCAGAATCCTTATAACCATCAATCATCACAAGCGTATGTGTATCCGATTGACGTAGCAAATATTCTGCCTCATGAATCTTATAGGCCGTATTCACTGTAACCAAAATAGCACCGATTTTAGTTGTTGCCCAAAAGGTAATAAACCATTGCGGAACATTGGTTGCCCATATGGCAACATGATCACCTGGCTTGACTCCTAATGCAATCAAAGATCGTGCAAAAGTATCAACATCATCCCGAAATTCGGAATAAGTTCTGGTGTAATCCATTGTAGTATAACGAAATGCATACTGATCAGGAAACTCATTAACCATGCGATCAAGCACCTGAGGAAAAGTCATGTCTATCAATGAATACTTCTCCCATACGTACTTCCCTGTCCTAGTAGCATTATCAAGCAGTTGGCTGTTTTCTAGCTTTCTTTCAATATAGTGGCTCATATAATTTATAAAGTGCGGAAAAACAATCCCTGCATCGGTAAGATTAGGTGCCCAGCGCTTAACCCATTCTAGAGAAATATAGCCATCATAGTTAATGGATCGTAGTGCAAGCAACATTTCGTTAATGGGCAAATCTCCCTCACCCATCATACGATACTGAAGCGTACCATCTTTCATAATTGAGTCCTTAACATGCACATATTTAATATAGGCGCCGAGATTCTGTACTGTTTTTTCCGGTGCTTCACCTGCAAATCGGTAGGGATGATGGATATCCCACAGGGCAGCCACCGCATCACTTGTTACTCGTTCGAGCAGTCTGCGCAACCGTGCCGTGTCGGAATAGACTCCATTCGTTTCCAGCAACAGAGTCACCCCTTTCTCCTCCGCAACCGGAATCAAACGATACAATCCAGCAAGGACTACTTCATCATCCACCTCGCTGTTGGACTGTGGATCAAGATCTGCCAAGATACGGACATAGGGCGTACCAAGCTTAGATGCAAGTGTAATGTATTGCACAACTTCTTGATAATTTTCCTCCAAACTTTCAGCAAATTTTAGACAACAGCCGGAAGAAAGACAAGGAATTTCAAGACGCAGACTAGAAAGCTTTTTTAACGTTTGTGGAAGTTGACTTTCAGTGAAAGGCTGTGCCTTGATTGCAAATAAGTCATTGCCCAGTCCACGGATTTCGATACCGTCAAAGCTAAGATCCTTTGCCATAGAATAAATATCTTTCCAATTGAAATTGGGACAACCTAGGGTTGAAAATGCAATTTTCATAATAACCTCCTTATTATAATGGATAGTACCGATTACTTGACCGGCTTACATTTTTCCTTTAACTAAGAACAAAAAAACTTTCATCCCTTAGTATTTCTACTAGAGACGAAAGCTTTATACTCCCGTGGTACCACTCCTATTGGTATATACATACCCACTTATGCAACATTAATCTAAATGAAGAATGCCCTCTCATTATAACGGTGAGAAAACCGTTTACACCTACTTACTACAGCTACCGCAACAATTCTTGCTTCAGCTTTCAGCTTTCAGCTAACTGCTCAAGAGTGAGTTCACAACCGCCCCGTGCACTGTTTCTCACCATCCAACAGCTCTCTGAAGCACTATATCGCAGTGTGTTTTCTCTATCAACGCATTTTTATTATTTTAATAATATATCAAATTTTGTGATGTTTGTCAAACATGATTGTTTCAAAAACAGTCACAGGGTTACAGTTCAGAAGTAGGGTCAACAAATAAACCCAATTAAAAGGGTTATAACTTTATAATATTATTCCTATTTTAACGTTATAATCTTATCATCAAATGCATCTTTAATTCCTTGAAAAACATTGCTGTTATTTTTTAAAAATGTGGAAATGAAACTTCTGATTTGTAAATAATATTTAGCTCCATCATTGCTACGGAAAATATAATGACTACCTTCTTTTTTATGTTAAATTCGTCCCCAACACTATGATTTTTATTTACTTTTAAATTTTATCGTATTATTAAAAATATTTCAATGCATTATGAAATAATTTGGCAAAAAATTTAAATTCACGAAACCTCGCATAAAGAAAAGGAAGCAAAAGAACCGTCCCTTTGCTTCCCTTTGCTTTCTATTCACTTTTCCGTCTTATCCTCCACAGGCAGCAACACCTCGGTGATAAAACCGCTTTGGTCACCACTCCCGTAGCTTTCAATGTAGCTTTCTATGGGATCGCCGGTCACCATAAGATCATGCTCCGCCACATACGTCCACAGTGCATCATAGGCTGCATCAATGTTCTCATAAGCACCCTTGTGCCGGGTGAGGATGACGTCTTCCGCCGGCATCGTAACCGCATCCTCCGGCGCGTTGTCCGCTTGTATATTCAGATACACCGTCACAGGAATGTTGCTCATACTCAACTGGGCGCCGTGGAAACGACAAAAGCTGCA
>JAQUGH010000039.1 GCA_028684195.1 Clostridia bacterium
ACACTGACCATAGTTGTTCTCTCCCCAACAAACTACCGTTCCATCGGACTTTAACACCATATTATTACCATAACCGGCTGATATATCAATTACATCGCTCAAATCTTCCGGAACATAACTAGTATTACCCCAACAAACTACCATTCCATCCGACTTTAACGCTAAAGTATAATAGTCTCCTGCATCTACAGCAACTACATCACTCAACCCTTCTGGTATATTAAGCTGTCCAGATTGGTTCGTCCCCCAACAAACTACCTCACCACCAGCATTTAATACTACACTATGATACCTTCCTCCATCCATCCTCTTCGCTATGTATGTTGCAACTGTTGAATACAAAAACGCCTCATCGGGTACATCGCATTCACCATTGCTATTATTTCCCCAACAAACTATTTCTCCATCAGACGTTAACGCTATGCTATGTTGATCCCCTGCAGCTATGGCAACTACATTACTCAATCCTTTTGGTACATCGCATTCCCCATTGCTATTATCTCCCCAACATACCACTGTACCATCAGACTTTAATGCCATACTGTTATAATAACTAGATGCTATGGCAACCACATTGCTCAATCCTTCTGGTACATCACACTGACCAAAATCATTAAAGCCCCAGCATACCACTGTGCCATCAGACTTTAATGCCGTACTATAGCAACGGCCAGCTGCTACAGCTACTACATTACCCAATGTCAATTCTTCTGGCACATCGCATTCACCATAACCATTATACCCCCAACATACCACTGTACTATCAGACGTTAACGCTATACTATGTTGATCACCTGCAGCTATGGCAACTACATCACTTAATCCCTCTGGTACATCACACTGACCAGAATTATCAAACCCCCAACATATCACTGTACCATCAGACTTTAACGCTATGCTATGTTTTTCCCCTGCAGCTATGGCAACTACATCACTTAATCCCTCTGGTACATCACACCGACCAAGATCCTCAAACCCCCAACATATCACTGTACCATCAGACTTTAACGCCATATTATGAAGTTTTCCTGCCGATACTGCTACTACATTACTCAATTCCTCCGGTACATTACACTGACCCACACCATCATTGCCCCAACAAGCTACCGTACCATTAGTCTTTAATGATATGCTATGAATTGCTCCACCATCTATTTTCCGCCCTTTTATTTGCGCTTCTTCGAAGGTCACAGCATAAGCATATCTTGGTATTAACATTATGCTAAGCATATAAGTAACAAACAGCAATACACCCGCCCATTTGAATAATCTAATATTACTTTTTTTCATATCTATATCCATTCCTTTCGTTTCGCTCAAGGCAAAAACAGAATGAAGCAGTTGCCTTTGAGCTTATTATATTTTGAAACTATATTGTTGAGATTACAGGCAACTACAAATCATATACTATCAAAGTAGAATAAACTTATCTCTGAATAAACAATAGTCGTTCATAAATAGATAATCAGTCAAGGTCCGTTTTTTCGAAAACTTTTACAAGAAGAAATACTTTCATCTTAATAATCGTCCATCCCATCTGTTGTGGAATTAATGTACACAAAAAACTCTCAGTGTGACTTTCTTCTGATTCCTACTCAAATGTTTGCATTGAATCGTTCGGCAAGTATTGGACAACTGCATTAATATTTAAAAGAATTGTTTGGAACACAAAAACTTTATCTCCTCACCACCTCCGTCTCATGTTATTACTTTTCCTAATCTTCTCTCACTCAAACTCAAGCACCTTACAATTCTCTACACGTATTTATCTCCCAACCTATCTCCATTCAATATTAGGTTGAAGTGATTTTTGCGTGTCCCAACGATCTCAGCGAGTTGAACCTAGATCATACCCAAATCAACGAGTCTCTGTTTTTTGCTTTTATACCGCAAACTGTATAAACACTAACGGTTACATACGCAGCCCCTCAAATAAAACGTTCTTGCTATTACTCCTTCCCTATGCGTTATACTTCCTTTAAAGAATTAACATAGGCATATTCAAATCCCCCTTGTCGACCACTTACACCACTTCGTCGGTACTCCTTTGAAAGAGCATTTCCCTACTTACAATGTTAGGTTTCAATCCAATCGTTGTTGAGGTTATTAAAGTGTTTTACTTCTCCTTACGGAAGAACTGTTTATACTAAGTTTTTATATGATTTGCATATTTTTGTTTCCATCCCTCATGGTACTGACGAGTGTAAACCAAAAATGAAAACTCGTACTTCTATTGAACGTGTTAATAAAAGAATACCTGTTGACTTCGGATTAGAAGAAGCCCATACCAAGGGTAAAAAACATATTAACTGGTAGCTTACTGTTCATTCAATCAGCATCTATTTTTCTTATTCACATCACCTCACTTCTTTTTGGTACTATATCCAATATTGCGTTAACTAGAATCTAATTTTCAAAACTACTCTAATAAATTCGATGTAATTTTATTGATATACTAATCTATCATTATACATAAACAATATACCACAATTGGGAAATTGTCAATAATATTTTCCCAATTGCGGTATATTGCCATACCACTTGCTTTTTTTATTAAAACATAACAGGAAGGTATCATCATAGGAAATAGTGCTTAAATATGACACGGTTTAGGAGTGAAATTTGCCTTTTCAATTGACCTCTTTATGTTTTTTATGCTTGTTTTAATTGGTTTTTATTAGTTATATATAACTGTGTTTTTAGAGTTTCTATCGTTTAAAAGCAAACTCATTTATCTAGTTTTAAAGTATTACATCCGAACTGTAACCCAAAAAAGGATAGAGATACAGTGACTTGTCTGTTCTGCCTTTTCAATCTTATGATCGCTTACCCCTATCACTCTGACAAGCTATCTTATTGTAACACTGTTTTGCTTTTATTTTTTTTAAGCATCTCATCATCTGCAATCCGATGTCTTTCTTCATAATCTAAGCAAATACTTTCGCTAATATCATTCACATTCATACATCTTTCAAATTTCTTCTTTGCTAATTGCTTTTCCGTTACAAATAATTCTAATATTTTCACAATAGCTGCTCCATTATTTTGTAATAGTATTAATATTAAGATATAAAATTATAAAAGCCTGACCCCGGTTTTCTTATGACCCCCGGTTTTCTTAAATAAAAGGCAAGACAAGTCCCTATCTCCTTATCTTGCCTTCACTGTGTCCTCGACCTACTTTTACCCCATAGCTTACAATAACCAAGGTAAATCAACAAATTCAATGGTAAATGGAGTACATACATATGGTTGAACTTCTCCTGAGCTTACGTTTTCAAATTGCTCTGTGTAAATAGAATAACTAGTATTGCGGCTAACATTAAATTCCAATTTGTATTTACCAAGGTCAAGTGCATGGTTTATAGTAATTACATCGTTTTTTATTGTTGCAGAACCTATTGTAATTCCATCCTTAACTAAATTTATTGGCTCACTCACTTTTAATATTTCAGGTATACTAAGTTTGATTTTAAGCCCCGTAACAGGCCTGGTAATATTAAAGTCAAACTTACACAAAGCTTTAAAATCATAAGCACATTTTATAACCGTATTTCCATCTATATCTGATAGACCGGTATTAGAAATAAACAAACCTGTGGTTTGATATTTTGCCAATATTTCTTCTGCTGTAAGTACCGTATCATGCACAGTTACTTCGTCAATAAGCCCCTTATAATTATATCCTCCAATCCAAGCCACATTTTCCTCTGTACTTGTTGGGGCAAGTCCTTCTTTTTCTACTAAAAACATCATATCATCATACGTATTTAATACTTCTGTTCCCGAGAGAACTGTATCATGTATTGTTACTTCGTCAATATCGCCCCAATAATCGCCACCTATTACCCCTTCGTTTTCATCCTCTGCTAGAGCTAATCCCGGGAAAAGCAGATTCGAGCTCAGACAAAATCCAAACACAAATAATACTTGCCATACTTTTTTTACTACCATTATTTTACACCTCCCTGCTCGAAACTCGAGGTTCGAGATTCGAAACTCGAAATTTGAAAATTGAAGTTTGAACTTCAATTTTTGAGAAAATGGTTGGGGGGAATTCCCCCAATCCCCCTTTTGTTTTTCCCTTTTAATCTGCCAAATTCTTTTATTTGTTTTCGTCAAAGTACAGTGTCCGGGGGTTGACCACCCCCGATCCCCCACTTTAATTAGAAGGAATTGCAAGGGCGCGCGACCCAAAATTATCACGAGAACCACCGCTAGTGTTCACACACCAATGAAAGAGGCCGGCATGATCATTCTCAAGCCAGGAACCGCCAGCAAGGACCAACTTATTATTTTCGTTCGGCCAATAACAGTTGAAATAGTCAGGTATGTAGGAAAGCTCACTTCCTACTGACGAGGGCATTATTAGCCAATCTGCAGTTTCTGAATAGGCTATCTCTTTGAAATAACCATTTTCCTCCGGTAATATTACTTCTGTTGCTATGTAGTCTCCAGTAACTTCTTGGCTTACATAGTCGTGATCTGCTATATACGGTTGCCTTTCATCATTTTTGATGTTTACCCCGTCTATCCACGAATAAACATTACCCCAGATGTTTTCTATCCCTCGATAGTTGACTGGGTCATTAAATTCACTAGCTATATTAGAAACCCCATTCAGATCATCACAGCCCCCGGTAGCTACACATGAACCTCCATTAGATACTCCTTTCCCTATCATTGCCTGACAATTAGTATTGGCATATTCAACGAGATAGAGTAATTGAATGGCACTGTACGTTTGTACGTCTATTTGCTCCCAATATACGTCTCCTTCCGTAACATTCCTTGCGTGAGCACAATTCCTGAACTCTTCTATGGTTTTGCTTGTTGTAGGATTTACTCCTGTTTTGGAACCAAGTTTACCATCCTCTACATAACCTTCATATGCTCCTACGAAAACACAAGGCTTTTCTTTGCCATCTCTTACAAAAGCGGGATGTAGTTTAAAACCGTCGACAGGTCCACTTGCTATTTCAAAGGTATGTTTATAATCGCCATAAGTATGTTTATAGTAGCATTTAGGTATTTTTACCATGACTTGCCCACTATCCCCACTTCTATCGAGAACTCCTTCGCTAATTGTCCCATCATTTGCTACATTGCAAAGTTTCATTTCACTCCAAGGATAGATGTTATTGAAGTCTTCTACGCCTCCTGCTCCTGCTGCTATTTCTGCTGTATCATTAATTCTCGTCAAGACTGTGCTCTGTCCCACTGTCCATTCTGCTCCAGCAATAATTTCTGCTTTACTTCTACCTAATGCTCCTGGTGTTCCAGCAATTTCTCCATTGACATAGCATGTAACCGTACCGCTATCAAGTGCGTCTGTTCCTCCTTCTAGGGTAACAACAACATAATTCCATGCGTTCCTAGTAATTACTCCATCAACTGTTGTATATCCGTCCGACTCCGATCCTTCGTCTCGAAAACGATTACGTGTTTCAACTTTTATGCTGTTATTTTCTGTAATGCTTACGTAAAAATTAACCACTGGATTTCTCTCAAAATATATATAATAGTCCCCCGAACCATCTACGGGTTTTACCCAAGCTTCTATACTCCAATTAGCTAGTCTATCCACACTTGGTGGTGCTGTGACATAACTTGTTGATCCCACAAAATTTAAGGCATTCCCTATTATGCCACCATCCACTACCCATGTAGCGCCTATTACTGTACCATTTTTCACTTGACCACTAGAATCAGGAACTATAGCTCCTGACTCTTCATCCATTTTCCACTCTGCTATAGGATTTGTTGCTGCCGATACTGAAGTGCTATACGCTAGAGTTCCACATATCATAAATGCAAATACTAATACTACACAATACAGCTTTTTTATTCTCATTATTAACTTAACCCCCTTTTTTTATTGAAATGTTTCCTCTTTTTTAGCCATCAGCTTGTCCTCGTCTCGCTTTTTCCCTCACCACCCCCATCCCACATAATTCCCCTAATCATCCCCACTCAAACTTAAGCACCTTAATAATTCTCTCCACGTATTTATCTCCTGACCTGTCCCCATGCAACCAATGACCCATCATTTTTTAAGCTACACTATGCCGTTCACTCACTGACACCTTGGAAACATCCTGTTTTAACTCAGTCGTTGTTGATTTTAAAAGAAATAAACGATTCTTTATCCCCTCCTCACGCTATTTCCTTTATCTCTTTCGGATCAAGCTTAAGCATTTTTACAATGCTTCTTATGTATTTTTTCCCCGAGCGCTCCCCATACATAATAAGATTGAGGTAATTTTTGCTCGTCCCCACCATTTCGGCAAGCTGAACCTGAGTCATACCCAAATCAACAAGCCTTTTTTTAACCGCCATTCCAAAATGCGTCAGTTGCCTTTTTTGCACCCAACTCCCTCCTTTATTACTACTTTATTTATCTTTTTTTCATCAAAATACACTAAAAACCGTCCTCTTTTTGATTTTTTTTACATCTTAATCATTTTTCAAAATATACTACTTGCTATACCTATACTTTAAATCTTCTCTTAATTTACACGACTGCATATCTATGATATTATTTGATATACTAGTATATCTTTTTAACATACCTTCCCGAATATTTACTACTTATAATAATATACCACGATTGAGAACTTGTCAATAATATTCTTCTCAATTGTAGTATATTAAAGCACAATTTGTCCTACAGAAAGATGGTGTTGTCCTATGGTTGAGAAGTTTGAAGGAATAAATCAGCGGCTTACAGAAAAAATGAATATCTTAAATCTAAAGCAAAAAGATGTTTGCAAAATAACAAACATCTCTAAAAACGCTATGAGTAATTATGTGAATGGAAATCGTATTCCTGATACATTAGCTATTTATAAACTTTCTAAAGCTTTAAACGTATCCATTGAATGGCTATTAACAGGAGAAGCTGTTCCTACAAATGAGAATGCTTCTCAGCATAACTATAAGTTCTCTGCCTTGGATCTAGAAATTTTAAAGTTATCCCACGAACTGGATGTCCGCGACCAAAAAGAAATTTATGACATCATCTTACTGAAGCATAAACGTGTTCAGCAAGAAAAAAGGGGATTGTCATTGACATCAACGAACGGAAACAAAGATACAGGTTAAGAAACAGCAACAATTGAAACCGCCTACTTCCCCCATATCCTCTGTCCTCTGTCCTCTATCCTCTATCCTCTATCCTCTATCCTCTGTCATTACCCAATCCCTTCATCTTTAATGGAGAATCCATCCCAAAATACATATTCGGAACCTGACCAACTACCACCGTCTCCGCTATTGGAATATTGCTTTTTACAATTACGTTTTTCGTCACCAAAGGTACAACTATTTTTATATTAGCTTCAATATTCATGTATAGAATATGTCTCACTTGATTTATTCCTGCCTCTTGAAATTTATCATCGAAGCACACATTAACTGTACCGACAGGAATTATTTTTACATTAACTTTGGGACCATAATGGGCCAAAAGAGGACTACCTAAAGCCTGACCTACTGGAATATTGAATTTTTCATATTCCAGATTTTTTAAAGCCTCCTTTATTATCAAATTTGTTTGAGCTACCATTTTACTCATTTTAATTGTATTGGCTTGTATCATTGTTATATGTTGCTGTGAATCTTTATGCACAATTATTAAATCTTCGTATCCGATATTATTAAACACCTTGTCATATAAGGCATTATTTATTGCTTCCGTTGCAATAATATGTGCTTTCGACTCCGCAATATCCATTATTGTAGGTTTCAAATTATTATCAACTATCTTAAACAAATATAAACTGATTACTCCTATTACAATTGAAATAATTAATAACCGAGGAATTTTTATAATTCCTCGTTTTAAACCATACTTAGTTCTATACCATCGAGCCAATTTGCTCACTTCTTTCTCTGCTTTTCATTTGTTATGTATAAATTTCAATATAACTTCCTATTTGATATATATAATTACGTCTCTGTAAAAAAGTATATGTATCTGCCTTTAAAAAAGTGTCAGTATTAACTTCATCAAACTATACGTTCAAATTTAAAAATACTTGACTAATATGCTATAATAATTCAAGCAGGAAAAGGAGGTTCATTTATATGCTTGGGAAAATACGCCATTTAAGAATAAAATATGGACATTTATTATTACTGATCTTTCTTTTAGCTTCTTTTGTAGCTATTGGTGCAGGTATTGGTTTTGTAGTTGGATCACTTCATAGCTTGCCCCCTTATGATCTCGCCAATATCACAGGTGAATTATCCAGTTTTCTTTATGACAAAGACGACAAAGAAGTAATACCACTTCGATCCGATAAAAGCAGGGTTGAGCTTGACCAAAGTGAGATACCAGAGGTTATGAAACAAGCTATTATCTCCATTGAAGATCAACGTTTTAAAAAACATTATGGGGTTGATTTATACCGTCTTGGCGGTGCAGTAATTGCCAACATTACAAAAGGTTACGGTTCCGAAGGTGCAAGTACCATAACCCAACAGTTAGCAAAAACTGCTGTTCTTAAAAACAGGGAAAAGAAAATGCGTAGAAAAATTCAAGAACTCTATATTGCTCTTCAAATTGAACATAAATATTCAAAAGAACAAATTTTAGCCTTCTATTTAAATAACGTTAATTATGGTCATCATGCTTGGAGTTTGCAAACAGCTGCCAAAACATATTTTGGCAAAGATGCACTGGATTTGACACTGTCTGAAGCTGCTATGTTAGCCGGAGTTGTAAATGCCCCAGGAAGATATGATCCGTATTTACACCTTGATAACGCTAAAAAGCGTCAAGCTCTTGTTCTTAACGAAATGGTCAAAATGGAATACATAACAAAAGAAGAAGCCGAGAAAGCCAAAGCAGAATCTTTAAACTTGGTTGGTCTCGGATCAAATAGTTATCAATATCAATCTTTTATAGATTATGTTATTGAAGAAAGTGCAGAAATACTAGACCTTGAAGGTGAAGATGTATCTTCCCTTTATACAGCAGGATACCGCATCTATACCACAATGGATACAAAAACCCAAGAAGCCGCAGAAAGTGTTTATGCCGATGATAAGAATTTTCCTACAGGGAAAAAAGGTAAAATTATTCAGTCAGCTATGGTTGTACTTGACCCTCATAGTGGTGGTATTCGCGCCTTAATTGGCGGAAGAAAGCAACAAGCAGAGAGAGAATTTAACCGAGCCGTAGATGCAACTCGTCAACCGGGTTCATCAATAAAACCAATAGCAGTCTACGCTCCTGCCCTAGAAAAAGGCTATGGTCCCGCTACTGTTCTTGACGATTATCCCGAAAGATATGATACTCCCGGCAGTCATAAAACATTTGTAAACTATAATTATAAATACCGTGGTTTAGTTAGTATGCGTACTGCTTTACAATACTCAATTAATACTGTTGCCGTTAAAATGCTTCAAAAAATAGGTGTAGACGAAGGCTTCAAGTTTGCTCAATCCTTAGGTATAACCACACTTGTCAAAAATGGTAGTGCAAATGATATGGGACTTTCTTTGGCTCTTGGAGGTCTGACCAAAGGTGTATCACCTTTGGAACTAACCGCTGCCTATGGATGTTTTGCCAATAATGGCATCTATGTAAAACCTTATATAATAAGCAAAATTGAAGATAGTGAAGGTAATATCCTATATGAAAACAGAAGATATAAAACCATAGTAATGAGTCCCCAAACAGCGTATCTCATGTCAGATATGCTCCAAACAGTTGTTACAGCTGGTACAGCAGGAAAGGCTAAATTATCTGATAGACCGGTAGCAGGAAAAACCGGTACTACCTCTTTTGATGTAGATGCTTGGTTTGTTGGGTATACTCCCGACTTAGTAGGTGCTGTTTGGTTGGGATACGACAAAAAAGAAAAAATGAATAATGTTTTTGGTGGTGGTTACGGTGCACCCATTTGGAAAAAAGTTATGACAGTTGCCCATAAAAAACTTCCTCCGAGTACTTTCCCTGTTCCAACAGGTATTAAAACCATAACTGTTGATTACAAATCAGGTCTTCCACCTTCAAGTCTCACTCCCGATAAGTACATCGTAAAGGAAAAATTTAATGGTGAATATACTCCTTCGGAAATATCAAATGTTTGGATTCAGTTGCCTGTTTGTGCTGACACTGGACAACTTCTTACTAATACTTGTCCCAATTCTATCACCAACACTTATCTTAAAAGACCAATTCCATGGACAGGAAATATTGCTCCTTTAGACGCAGCTGAAGAACCACCCAAAGAGTATTGTACTCTGCATGGCAACGGTACTGATCCTTCATATACTCCACCAATTCATTTAGATGGTAATATGCAAACAAATAATACTAACCACATTAATGCAGTTAGTTTGAACTGGAAATATACAGAAGAATCTCTTTCAACATATTACCGTATTTACAGATCAACAAATAGTTATTTTGCTAACTCCCCCGAAAACTGCATTGGAGAGGTTAGTGGCACGACCACATGGCAAGATAATCACGTTTCTGCAGATGACGAGGAATACTATTACAGGATAGTTGCTTATACTAGTGGTCAAACTGAAAGTATTCCCTCCAATGACCTAAAAGTTTGTCTTTCAGAACAAGTAAATACACCCCTAGCACCTAAATTATCAGGAAAATGTTACGCTAAAGGTTTTCTTAGTTTCCAAATAGAACTAGCATGGACTAAGTCCTCACAAAGTGATTCTGTCGTCTATTATATATATCGTTCAGAAACTCCAGACTTCAAATTAAGCTCAACAAATCAAATAGCATTAATCGAAAACATTGATGAACTTAAATGGATTGATAAATCAGTTAAACGGAACAAAACTTATTATTACAAGGTACTTGATGTAAACACTACTACTCATAAATTGGGTCTACCTTCAAACGAATTACAAATAACTGTTAATTAATCTTTACCCTTACCCAAACAATACGCTAAATAAAAATCTCGTATCACTTTTTTGTGATACGAGATTTTTACTTCTGCTTAACAATGGTTTAACAATGGTTTAACAATCGTTCAACTATCGTTCAACTATCGTTCATATCTCATCTCTACCACCGTTACTCCATTCCCACCCTCGTTATATCCACCAATTCTTGATGAAGTCACGAATCTATGCTTATTCACCAAATCCTTAATAGCATTACGCAATGCTCCTGTCCCCTTACCATGAATAATATACGCATTAGGCAAACCTGCTAAAAAAACATCATCAAGATATTTTTCCGTTTCGAAAATGGCTTCATCTACTGAAAGACCTCTTAAATCTAACTCATTTTTTATATCCCTTGCCTTCGTAGAAACGATCCTCCCTATCCCTGATACGTCCTTTTTCTTTTCCTTTTTTTCTTCATTAATTTTACTTATATCCTTTAACTTGAGTAATACCTTCATAACACCAGCCTGCACAAAAACTTCTCCGCTCTCATTTGGCATTTTCAATACTTGTGCTTTCTGGTTAATACGCTTAATGAGAACCATATCACCAATTTCCAATTTATCAGGATCCAAACCTTCATCTGTTTCTTGAAATACTTCCTGTAATAGGTGTGTTTCCTTTTTTACCAGTATTTCTTTAATTTCCTGTAATTCCTCTTGTGATTCCGCTCCTGCCTTTTTCTTTATCCCTCTAACTTCCTTGAGAATAGCCTCGCTTTCTCTCCGAACCTTTGTCACTATTTCCAAAGC
The DNA here is from genome assembly GCA_028684195.1 of Clostridia bacterium. GTDB lineage: Bacteria > Bacillota > Peptococcia > DRI-13 > DTU073 > JAQUGH01. The sequence goes on from JAQUGH010000039.1 coordinate 11,688, forward strand.
TTCTTGTTGTGCCTTTTTTATTATGGCATCCTTTTTCCTATTTACCTCATTTTCCATTCCTTCTACTATAGACAATTGTTCTCTAGCATCAAGCTTTAATTTTTTGGCTTCTTGTCTATCTCTTTCTGAAAGCAATTGATTAGTTTCCAGATTCTCTATTAAGTCAGCCACTCTAACTTCTTCTTTTGATAGTAGGCTTCTCGCCCTTTCCACTAATTCTTGCTTAAGACCCAATCGACGTGAAATCTCAAAAGCATTACTCTTCCCTGGCACACCGACAAGCAGTCTATACGTGGGTCGTAACGTTTCAACATCAAACTCCACACTAGCATTTTCTACTCGCTCATTATTATAAGCAAATGATTTTAACTCACTGTAATGTGTTGTTGCAATCACTTTTGTCCCCAAGCTTACAAAATATTCTAAGATAGCCATAGCCAAAGCAGCTCCTTCTGTAGGATCTGTCCCTGCTCCTAATTCATCCATTAACACAAGACTCCGCGCATTTGCCTTTTGAAGAATACTAACAATATTCGTCATATGCGAGGAAAAAGTACTAAGTGACTGTTCAATACTCTGTTCATCACCAATATCGGCGAAAATTCCTTCAAACAAGGAAATCTCAGTACCCACTTGAGCAGGTACATGAAGCCCCGCTTGTGCCATAAGTACAAACAAACCCACTGTTTTTAAGGCAACTGTTTTTCCACCCGTATTTGGTCCTGTAATAACAAGCGTCTCAAAATCTTGTCCTAACCATATTGTAGTTGGAACAACCGTCCCCTTAAGAAGAGGATGTCTGCCCTGAATAATCCTTATATATCCCCGTTGGTTCATTATTGGTTCGCCACAATCCAAAGCACTGCTTAACTTTCCTTTACCAAAAATAAAGTCCAATTGTGCTAATGTCGCTAAAATATCCTTTAACTCCTGGCTATATGTTGCTACCAATTGGCTCATTTCTCTCAAAATTCGTGTTACCTCAGCTTTTTCCATAGCCTCTACTTGCTGTGTCTCACTATTAATCTCTACCACAGACATAGGTTCCACAAAAAGGGTAGCACCACTGGCAGACTGATCATGAATAATTCCGGGAACCTGACTCCGATACTCTTGCTTAATTGGTATTACATATCTATCGTTTCTAATTGTTATAATAAAGTCCTGCAAGTATTTCTGAATTGACTGGGATCTCACCATATTCTCTAACTTTTCTCTGGCTCTCCCCTGAAGACTTCTTAACTTTTTCCTTAAATGGGACAGCTCGGGAGAAGCATTGTCACTAACTTCTCCTTCTGTCGTAATATTTCTCTTTATCTCCTGTTCCAATTGGGGAAGAGATACAACATCTTTAGTATATGCAACTAATAGTTGATATTTTTGTCCATTAGTTTTAAAAAAGTTCTTCGTACTTCGTGAAGCCACAAGAGTATCATATATCATCAAAAAATCACTAGGCTCTACAATACCTCCAATGTTAGCTTTATCAATACTCGACCTTATATCTCTAATTCCACCCAACGAAAAATTCGGAAATAGCCTCATAACTTCTTTTGCTTGAGTTGTTTCCGACTGCCAACTCACAATTTCTTCTAAATTAAAGGAGGGTTGCAAAGTACTAGCTAATTCCTTTCCCATTATAGAAGAACATTTTTCTTCTAACATCTTAATTATTTTATGGTATTCCAACTTACGAAGTACCTTCTCATCCAATTTCATGATATCCTCCGTTTTTCACTCTACTCCCCTGTAGTAATGCCCGGTAGTAAAACCTCCTGGAGAGAGACTTTTTAATACTTCTGTACTTTCTTGTAATGGTACATATTTGCAGTTACTTCTTTTTTCTATCCTATCTATCTCCTGTCGATAAACAGCAACTACTTTTTTAACCCAATAAGCTTCTTCCTTCCTAGCTTCGATCCTATAAGACCCGATACCCGCTTGTCTAAGCTCCAGTAAGTGATCTAACATATTTAGGGTTTTGGTATTAAATAATAATGTTCGGCAATTTTCGTCACTTTCGATAGGAAAAACCATACTAAGTCGATCCTTTAATCCATAAGCTTTTTCTAAACAAGGTCGAGGACATCCCTTCTCCTGATGCCCTTTTCCTAGCAAATTGCCTATTATACAGTGTTCACTTAACATTAACGGTACTTGCCCATGTACCAAACATTCTACCGAAGTATTACCTAAACAAATGAATTTTCTAATCTGTTTTAACGTAAGCTCAGGAGAAAGCGTTAATCCTTTTACTCCCCTTTTAAGTAAAAGCTGCACAGCCATATCATTAAATATATTCAAGGTATAATCACACAAAACTCCCCTCAAATCTAATTCTTCCGCCAACTGAAGTGCTCCTGGATTTTCAGTCAGAAAGCCGTCAACACCAACATCTTGCCCTTCTAAACAATATTTTTTAACCTTTTCAATTTCTCCTTCGTAGAATATGCGAGGTATAATTAAAACAGCCTTTGCACCTTTTAAATGACATTCTTGAACAACCCTTTTGAAATCATCAAGCACAAAACCTTTTTTTCTTCTTAATTTATTTCCACCAAAATAAATTATATCTGCTCCTTCTTCCAACGCACCCTTTAATGAAAGCATATCCCCAATCCGAATAGATAATTTCGATTTCTCTCGTACTTTCCGAGGTAAAGGTAAGTCTTTATATAATAACTCCACACAGCAATGATAAGTTTCTTTAGTAATAACAGGTTTTTTAAATTCCTGTAATATCATTTCTTCTATTTTTTCTACAATATCTCTTCTCAGGTTGTTAAGCTCGCTTAAAGGTACCATTACATTCTCATCCATTATTATTTTTAATTCATTCAATTTAAAAACAGTATTACCTAGTCTTTCTAATTGACGTCTGATATCCTCTTCTGTAGCAGCGTGTTTTCGTGCTTTTTCTACAATAAATTGACCTACAACCTGATCACAGTGTTCCTTATTATCACAAGCTTTAAGAATTATTGGTTGACCTTCTTTAATTTCAATAAGGAAATTCAAAGGTATTTTTTTAACGTCCTGTGAATTAGAGTTGATGAAAGTTTTCCTAGCCTTCTCCATCAATTCAATATCCATAGTTTTAAAAACGCGGTCTCCTATTGAAGGGCTACCTTCTTGAATCTGGAAATTTACCTCTCCCTTTTCTTCTCGTTCAGTAGGTATATTACCCCTTCTTAAATCTTTTATTTCCCCGGCAATACGTCCGCCTTTTGTAACCCAAATTACAAATCCATCACCAACTGCCAATGCTTCTTCAAGACGTATCGTTACCCTCTTAGTTCTAAAATCAAAATCCACAACCCGCCCCAGCTTGATACCTCTATTATTAGGGCGTTGGTAACTCATCAAATGAGTACCGGGTTTTTCGATAAAATATCCCGTTGTAAAATCTCTATTAAACACCTGAGCTAATTCCTTATGAGTAACCTCTCCTACCTTATAATCATCAGGATTCTCGTAATATTCATCTATCGCTTTGCGATAATTCCGTATTACTGTAGCTACATATTCTGGTCGTTTCATTCTTCCTTCTACCTTAAGAGATGTAATCTTGGCTTTATCCAAAAGTGGAATATGGTCAATCATCTTTAAATCACGAGGTGAAAGTAAATGCTGTCCCTCACTCTTTATTTCTATTCCCTTTTCATCTACCAATGTATAAGTTAAACGACAAGGTTGAGCACATCTACCTCTATTCCCACTTCGTCCACCAATCATACTACTCATTAGACACTGCCCAGAATAGCTTACGCATAAAGCTCCATGCACAAAAGTTTCTAATTCTAAAGTTGTTTTTTCTCCTATACTTTCAATGTTTTCAAAAGATACCTCTCTTGCCAATACTACTCTTGATATACCCATACTCTTTAAAAAGTGAACTCCAAGACTATTGTGTATTGTCATCTGCGTACTTGCATGAACCACCATTGCAGGAAAAAATGACTTAATAAGATAAGCTACACCCAAATCCTGAACAATTAACGCATCTACATCACTATTATATAGTCTATAAATATACTCAATTAATTCAGGCATCTCTTCATTGGATACTAGTGTATTAACTGTCATATAAACTTTAACTCCATAAAGATGGGCATACCTCACCCTTTGCCTGATATCATCAATACTAAAATTATCAGCATACTGACGGGCATTAAAAATTTCGCCCCCAAAATATACTGCATCAGCCCCATTTTGGACAGCAGCTTGAAGAGCTTCACTACTTCCTACAGGAGCAAGAAGTTCCATTTTTTCCATTTTCATTCCCCACATTCTGATATTCAAGCAAACAATTGGACAATAGTTGAACGATAGTTGAACGATGGTTTAACAATAGTTTAACAATGGTTAAGCGATCGTTTAGCAATGGTTCCAAGACCCTAGCCAGCTAATACAACAAGGAAGCAAAAGAACCGTCCCTCTGCTTCCCTTTCCTCTGCTTCCCTTTCCTCTCGAGGCTAGAAACTCGATGTTTGAAGCTCGAACAAACACACC
>JAQUGH010000182.1 GCA_028684195.1 Clostridia bacterium
TAACGCCATTGTTCACCGGGACTATTCCTTTAGTGGCAGCATATTTATAAACCTTTACTCTGACCGTTTAGAGATTATCTCTCTAGGTGGACTGGTATCTGGATTATCATTAGAGGCAGCTATGCTAGGGGCATCACAACCAAGAAACGAAAAATTAGCAAGCCTATTTTATAGAATGAAACTAATTGAGGCATATGGAATAGGTATTAGCAAGATAATCAGTTGTTATAAAGGTTTACCTGTACAACCCAAGTTTGAAAATGTAGAAGGTGCATTTCGAGTTGTTTTACCTAACACACATGCACAAGAGTTAAGTGCAGAAGATGAAAAGTATTTACCAATACTCAGATTATTTGAAAAGCAAAAAGAAATCACTCGCAGTGATGTTGAAGAAGCTTTGGGGATTGGTACGACTCATGCAATTAATATGCTCAAAGAAATGCTTGATAAAGGTTTGATTAGTAAGGTTGGAAATGGCAGATTGACGAGATATGTGGAGAAGTAATAAAATATGTTGAAATAGATTTTAGGTTGACTTTTATGCTCACATGTATCAGAAAAAGAGCGTTTAAGTCAGAATTTGAAATGTTAAATAAGTAATTGAAAGGAGCAGAATATGAGAAACAATACAAATCAAACAAAAAATAAAATTACCCCAGTACGTCTGCATCTAGAATTGAAAGATGATTATCTGTCGGATTATCAAAAACGAATGTTGAGAAGATATGGAGAATCTTCAACAGGGGAGTCCATAACTAGAGATATTCTTATACCTTCCGATATGCCGTTACATAATCTTCATTATGCAATTCAAAAACTATTTGGATGGAAGAATTCACATTTGCGTAGTTTTTATTTACCAGAGGATATATATAATAAATTGACTGGTGGTACTGTTAAGGGCTGGTCTGATTTAGTAGGAATACTATTCCAACCACCATCTGAAGCGGAAGATGATATTTTTTGGGATGATGATTATCAGAAAGGAAGTATCACCACATGGCTAAAGAAGAAATACAAAGCCCCCTATATATATGGCGGAACTATGGAGCATCCAGAAATAGCGAAGCAAGATGTACAGGAGCTCTTAGACCATTTTAAAATGGTCGAGGTTAAGGAATCCTTCGGAGACTACATGGAACGATCAAAGAAAGACAAGGATGATGAAATAAGAATAATACGTACAGCACCATTAATAGAGTTGACACTTGAAGAGATGAAGTCATCCTTTATCATAGATGGTAGCACTGAAAGCTTGTTAGAACGATTAGAAGTAAATAAGGTTATTGCAGCTCAAGGTGAAGACATTGCTTTGGAAGGGTTATTTCCTGTAACAAAGGAACTTATTTATAATTATGACTTTGGAGATAATTGGATAGTTAGAATAACCAAGCACAAAGATTGTGAAGATCTGTTGAAGCAAAATATTATTGACAAATATGAGCTTGAAGAAGCAGAAGATATTGTATTGAGTAAGCATAAGCCAGCATGTATTAATAAAGATGGTATATCTGTACTTGATGATGTTGGTGGATTAAGTGGATTTGCTGAGTTCTTAGGGATTATCTATGAAGGGGAAGATAAAGAAGAAAGAGCTAGTACTTGTTCATGGGCACAAAGTCTTGGTTGGAGTGCTAGAAAAATTTCCAATAAGGCGATGTTGTAGTTATGAATTGGTTTATAGCATGAGTTTTGCAGTAAAAATACGTTAAAATGCTCTGCCGGTATAGCATTCATGCGGACTACAGAGCTTTGTTTTTTGGCATATTAGTGTTGTATATTCAGACATTATCTATGGTAGTGCACAATTTTTAATTTCGGATGTGACCATAATTTGACTGCAGGGTTTCATCTCTGTAATCAAAAAAAATGTAATTCTGGTCAAGGTGTGAACAGAAATAACGTATCAGTGACCCACGAATCTTTTTGACAGAATATTTCTTATCCAGTTTGTATTCCACAGTATTCGTAAGATGAGAAGTGAAACAAAACAGATGAGAAAATGTGCATTGATGTGTTTTTTCATTAAAATGGGTTCTGACAATTGAAAAAATGTGGATTTCGTGGTATTCTTGTCCTGCATTTGATTACTCCTTATAGTTGGATTTGGACAAGAACTACTCTGTCTCTGATTATAAGGCTTTTTGTCATATAAACGCTGTTTTTTGATACTTTACGTTATATATTGTGATGTTATTCGATTTGACAAATGATCATAAGTTTTAGGCAAGCCTTGTGGACTGAACTACTTGAATTTTATAATTTTGTTGCTGCCCAATCTATTTGACGACAATTTGTCTTTCCATATTTTAAGAAAAAATGATTATAGACAGCGAAAATATTCTTCCTTAAAGAAAGCAAAAAGAAAGGATAATAATAATGAAGAAAAAACTGTTATGGATTTTTGTTCTTATAATATCAATTTTCACTATGATTTTGGCCTATAATTACTTCTCTAAAAGTATTACAAATGATGATATTGCTGAAGGGAAGCAAGTTGTTAAGAATTTATTTAAAGCTTTAAAAGATGAAGACGTAAAAGGAGCAAATGCCACGCTAGGTAAATATAAGGAAGGTTTGTTGAACGAATCTAATATAGATGCTTGGAAACCTGAATTATTATCAATTGAGTATGTTAAAAATCATCGTTCTCATCTTCCGCCACATAGTTATAAGCATAATTATGGTCACAATCCTTACCAATCAATGAGTTTACTTGTTACCTTTACTGATAATAGCATTGATAATGAAAATAAAAAAATGGAATGGTTTTATATATTAGTCAAAGAAACCAAGGATGCTCAATGGAAAATTCACGATTGGGGAGTATAAAAAGTTAAAAATCCAGTATATTGCAGACCGTTATTACCTTTTCTTCTTCTGACAACAATGAATAGGATCGTGCTTCCGTAACTAGTTTTTTAATTTATTCAAGAGAGATTTTGGTTTAATCCCAAAATACCATTTGTATTCACTGGAAATGAGAATAACCGAATAGTCTTAGCCATAAAGATGAAGCCGGCATTAAGGAAGTGGCGGTTTTTCAAATATCCAAAACAAGGAGGTTCAAAACGAACAAGAAAAACAAAGCTATTCCTCGCTGCTTTGCAATTGGACAGAATTTTATCCGAATAGCTTAGTACACAGTAAATGTTGATTTGCGTTTTATTCTATCCTAAAATTACACTTTATTATATTAGAGGGTCAAGTTTCAATTCTACTTGGTGGTCATTTTTAAATATAACACAGACAAAAATATGCAAATTGTACGTAAACCTACATTATTCATATTATTTACATAAAGGAGGTGCATGATGAATCACATTCTGATCGTCGAGGATGATATCGCCCTTAGCAATGGAATTATACTTGCTTTAAAAGATGATAATTGCGTTTTTATTCAGGCGTATGATATTGCTACCGCAAAAAAACAAATGAAAAGCAATTCCTTTGATCTGATGATATTAGATGTCAATTTACCGGATGGAAAAGGGCTGGAACTTTTAGCTGATGTTAAAAAAGCAGTGGCATTGCCTGTTATTATCCTAACCGCTAATGACATGGAAACGGATATAATTAGTGGTTTTGAGCTTGGTGCGGATGACTATGTCACAAAACCCTTCAGTCTTATGGTGTTGAGGGCAAGAGTAGCTGTCCAACTAAGAAAGGGCAGATTGCAGCTTTCTGACATTGTACACATTGACGGGTTTTCCTTTTCCTTTGAAAAGATGGAGTTCTGGAAAGATGGCAAACTCGTTGAACTTAGCAAAACCGAGCAAAAATTGCTCCGAGTTTTAATTGAGAATAGAGGAAGTACCATTTTACGAG
>JAQUGH010000183.1 GCA_028684195.1 Clostridia bacterium
TGATTGAATGCTTTGAGGCACCTAGACATACTCTGCGTTTAGGCGAAATTCTTAAAGCGCAAAGAGCTATTTACGAAGCACTAGGTGTGGCTTTGCCAACATCGTCATGAGTATTCGAGAATCTAGGATATAAGTCTCCACCTTCATCAATATAATTCTTAACATTTAAGGCATCATCTGAATATTTTTGTAATGCATCACCATGCGGTGTGCTTATTTTACTTACTCCCTCGCCAACGCTACCTCTTTCATTTCCCAATACTAGCCGTGTATTATCAAATGCACCTCGGGTAAATCCTTTTGCCTTTTCTGTTACGTTATCGTCAAAGGTCTTTACTGCTTTTCCTAATCCTGTATGTGGTAATACTCTTCCTATTCCTCCGGTTACTGAATCAATTGTTCCTGATAGAATTACCTCTGATGCGTTTACTTCTCCTTTTACTACCGCTTGAGAAGTTGCGTTTATTGCCATTCCACTTGAGCCATGGATTACCATTGTTTTTCCGGCTTGTTTGGCTATTTGTTTTCCTGTAAGTTTCAGTCCTTCTCTTCCTGCTGTAACTGCTAAGGATACTCCTACGGTTGCTGTTGCAATTGCTCCGGATATTGCTCCTTCAAGTGCGCTTACTTTTATAGACTGCCAGTCTACTTCACTAAAGCTTTTCCCTCCGATAAGCATTTGACTTCCAACATCCATAACGCTACCAATTAAACCACCTACGAATCCTCCAATTATTACTTAAAGGAAATGTCCATCTGGGTCATAATAGCTTACTGGGTTGTTGTTGCAGTAGATATAGCAATTTAGACTTAATGGATCGCTTACGTTCCCAGCATAGGTAATTTCCTTTATTACTTCCATAATATTTGTATTTTTATGAAGATATTATCTCATTGATAATGAATTTTGACTATGCACCCTTTCGTTTAGCACTTACTGTTAAATTAGTAAGCGTAAAATAAAGCCTTAATTATTGACGGGAAATTTCATAAAAATTTTTCACAGGTATTACAGTGGTTACCTCTTATAGTAGTTGTATTAATGGTTTGTTAGGCACTGGGTGGGGTTACCCCGCCATCTAATTTATTTTGACGAAGTTTTTCTCGTGTCTCCATTAATATTATACCTAACATGTTCTTTCCTGAACCTTTTGTACCACATCCCCAATAATAATCATCTGAGGTCTTTTCAACTATCTTATTATCTCCAGTCGACAAAAGAATCTCGGAAATATCTTCATTTTGAGAAAACTTATTCCAGACAGCAACTCTCATAATATCGTCTTTCACTGATTCCCAGTCTGAACGTAAAGGATTCTTACTGTCACGACCAATTTTTGCTATTTCCATAGGAGAAGAAATTTCTCTAATCTTTTGTTGAATAATATCATCATTGAATTTCATGGCTTGGAAGTAATGTTCGCTTGTATGCCAATTATATCCATCCAATTCAAAACTATGTTTTGAGAAATTAGAAAAGCAACCATATTTATCTCCTACTCTATAAAACTCTATTACCATATTTTAATTACCTCCCAAATGGAGAATCCCACAATATCTTATTTACATAATCCTCTAGCCTTCCCGCCTCAATAAATAAAGGATTAGTATAATCGACATGTTTTGCTTCTGCTGAAATACTCGTGTATATGAAAAACAATAATCCTGCTAATTCTCTGTTAATCATATCTGTACCTTTAACTATATGTTTGACTTCATCAAGTAAAACATACAACTTTGTAAATGCTTCATCATTCTTACTCTTTGATGTTCTAGCAGGAACCAGAATATCAGTTGTGAGTAAGTTAATTTCCTCTGTGATTTCTCGTAATCTGTCATTCATTACTTAATCTCCTTTATTGCTTCATATGGAATATATTGATAAACGGATGTCTCTTGTTGCCATATTGAATAATGGTATGGTAACCCTTCGGCACCGTTTACTCTTGGATAAATCTCGTATCCTTTATATGTTGGTGATGGTACTTTATTTAAGTCTATTTCAACAATTCCTAAATTACTACCAGCTTCATTAAAACCTTTTGCAACATCTATATCTGTCGTTGTTGATATAAATGGGTCATTTGCCCATGAAGCTTGTCCAGAACCACCAACTAAATGTTCATCAAGAGCCCATGTCCCATCAGGACTTTTAGCTTCTAGTCCTAGCCCTTGACTAAGCCTATCTGCATCCTTTTGATTCAAAGCTCTATAAACAACATTATCACCAGTACCCCCACCAGCATTTTTCCCAACGCTACCTCTTCCATTCCCTAATACCAACCGTGTATTATCAAATGCACCTCGGGTGAATCCTTTTGCTTTTTCTGCTATGTTATCACCAAAGGTCTTTACTGCTTTCCCTAATCCTGTATGTGGTAATACTCTTCCTATTCCTCCGGTTACTGAATCAACTGCTCCTGATAGGATTACTTCTGATGCGTTTACTTCTCCTTTTACTACTGCTTGAGAAGTTGCGTTTATTGCCATTCCGCTTGTTCCGTGAACAAGCATTGTTTTTCCGGCTTGTTTGGCTATTTGTTTTCCTGTAAGCTTTAATCCTTCTCTTCCTGCTGTAACTGCTAAGGATGCTCCTACGGTTGCTGTTGCAATTGCTCCGGATATTGCTCCTTCAAGGGCGCTTACCCTAACAGACTGCCAATCTACTTCACTAAAGCTTTTCCCTCCGATAAGCATTTGACTTCCAACATCCATAACGCTACCAATTAAACCACCTACGAATCCTCCAACTATTACCCGGAGGAAATGTCCATCTGGGTCATAGTAGCTTACTGGGTTATTGTTTCAGTAGGTGTAACAGTTTAGGCTTAATGGATCATTCGTATCGCCTCCATAAGTATCCTCCTGCAAGAACCGGGCAATTTTCGGGTCATACATCCGAGCATTCAAATAGTACAACTCTGTTTCCTCGTCTGCCTTATAAACTTCAAAAATTAGTTAAAATCAGCAGTCAAAAAGAGCCTATAATAAATTTTCTGGGCTTTGGGTTGGATTGTCGGTGATATTTCTCGTAAACTTTATACCATTAATTTCTAAACATGGATTAGATTATATTTTTAAAGTCCACAGGAAAAGGATAGTTGTTATATTTCACCAAATTCCTCTGTATAGATTTTACTATATCCTTGCTGTTTTAAAAACTCAGATATTCTTGTACAAATTATCAACTGAACTTCTTTTGATGGTTTATTCAGTACATGGATACCATCTAAATCTAAAAACTTTGAAAGTATAACCATTGGTGTGGGCTCTCTTAGGTCATCAACAGTAACCTTAACAAGCCTTTCATTATCTTTGTATTCTAACTCATACTGTGTTTTTATTTTAACGAAATATCCTTCATTCATTATAAGTCACCTACCGTATATTGATATGTGTAATGTTTGTATTACTTCTCAACGCAGGAAGTTCAACTGTATTAAAGATACTTAAAGGTCTAGCACTTTTTGAAAACGCTGTGACAGCGCCAGATGCTTGCTGTGCATACCTCTCTGAGAGCCTACTCCATACTTCCATTGATTGTTTAGGAGTTAATTCGATTTCCGGGTTTTCAAACAGTTTTAAATCATCTAGCCATTTTCCTCCGGGTGTCATTTCAAGAGTTGTTTTACTCGTTCTGGTTGCGTATGATTCAGCCCCCTCTCTTGCAGCTACAAATCCTTTATCATTAATTCTAGTACTTACTCTTTTCCCTCCTGAATAAAATAGTGCTTGATTTCTGCCTGTGGAAACA
>JAQUGH010000040.1 GCA_028684195.1 Clostridia bacterium
TTGATTAAGTCAAAGGAGTTAATATCCAATGGTGTTGTTGCGGTAACGGATAAAATGTTAATAAATGCAACTGTAATTTTTTCTTTGATTGATAATGTGGATAATGTTATTTTTGCTTTTGATGATGGAAGAGGAGTGTATTCCTTTCCTTTTAATCGTGATCTTTTGAATGATTTATTTGATAAAGATTTACGAGAGTATTCATCATCTATAAAGGTATTTAAAGAAGAATTTATACCTATGTTAGAAAGGAAAGATTGGAGTTCCTTGAGAATTCCTACAGATTCTAATGAATCAACAGTAAGTATAAACCCTGAAATTGGTAATAAAGTAGAGGAAAAACTTGAAATCATTATGTCCTCACCGCGAGATTCATCAAGTCCAGCAGCTTATATTAAGGCTCATCAAGATGAATATGAGGATATTATTAAAATGGGTGATGATGCTCTAGAATATATGTTATCTTTGTTTGAAAGTGGTGAAGAAAAAGGGCTTAAGGCTCATATAATGATGGAGTTGTGTATTGAAATATTGGAAGATAGAAATAATGTAGAAGAAGGTTCTTATAATTCACCAGAAGAATGGTATGCAAAGCTATCACCATATACTGCCACGAAGTTACCGCCTTTTAGTTTCACTTCACAGGATAAGATAGAACAGATGGTTTATCCTGCCTTGATAGAAGAGTATTCCAATAACAAAAAAATTAATAAAAGTAATGAAAATAACAAAGATGATGTGGTAAATATTGTGGCACCACATATTTTTGGAACGTATGAACTTGAAAAAGAAAACGAGTTGAAGATATTTGCAACGGTATATGATAGTGAATTTAAGCTTTACGAAAAAAAGCTGATACAAGAAGGGGCAGGAGTTATACCAGTAGCCATTGTTTATACTAAAAATGATGATGGTACATATAAGTTTAAGAAAATAATTCGAGCGATGGATGGTTCGTATTTTCAAAAATCAATAGAAAAATTTTGTGAGCCACGAGATGATATTGCTAGAGCAATGATGAAACATTATGGCGATTATGGTGATATTATTGAGTTAATGAAGAAAAATACTATTAATTATCTTAAAATGAACGGTTTTGATGGCGTGAGTCTTAAACGATACAATGGAGAATTAATACCGTTGACATGATGTTTAAAATTATAAAAGCCTGACCCCGTTGTTACCTCCGTTGTTACCTTGATTTTGACCTTTACAATTATGCTAAAAAGCCATATAATTGTGCTAACATTAGGTAGGAGTGTTAAGAAGGTATTTTTAATGAGTATGGTTAAAGACGAGGCTAAAAAAATTATAGATAAATTGCCTGAGTTTGCAACATGGGATGATGTAATGTATCAAATCTATGTAAAGAAAAAAATTGAAACATCAATTAAGACTGCTGAAGAAGGGAAAGTTATTTCCCATGAAGATGTGAAAAGTAGGTTCATGGTGCAATGACTCAAAATATTATGCAACTGAGTTTATAACACGTATTATTAATTCTGTGGAAAAATTGTGTATATTACCAAACATGGGGAGAAAAGTGCCGGAAATTGATGATGATGCTATAAGAGAAATTGTTTTTCATAATTACCGTATTATATATCGCAAAGAAGATGATGATGGAATTTTAATACTAGGAATAATACATGCAGCAAGAGATTTAAATAACGTTAATCCACATCCTTGGGAGGTATATGATTTCTGAGGACGTTTTTAGACAAAGGACAAGGGGATAGTTCCCTTGTCCTTTTTTTGTGATCTATTCAGTGAAGCTAAAGTTATAAAATTATAAAAGCCTGACCCCAGTTTTTTGGTTGCCTTATTTAGTAAATTCTCTTATCAAATTTGTCATTTCAATTGCGGTTATAGCTGCGTCGTAACCTTTGTTGCCTGCTTTTGTTCCGGCTCTTTCTATGGCTTGCTCTATGGTATCGGTGGTAAGGATCCCCATGATAATGGGCACTTCTGTTTCCAATGATACATTAGCGATTCCTTTTGTAACTTCATTTGCGACATAGTCAAAGTGGGGGGTAGCTCCTCTAATCACTGCACCTAAGCAGATTACACTATCATAATTCTTGGATTTAGCCATTTTTTTGGCGATGAGAGGTATCTCAAAAGCACCTGGAACCCAGGCGATTTCAATATCCTCTTCATTTACTCCGTGCCTTTTTAATCCATCTAATGCACCTGATAATAGTTTGCTTCCTATGAATTCGTTAAACCTTCCCACGATAATTCCAAACTTTAGACCTTCTGCTAACAGTTTCCCTTCAAATATCTTCGCTTCAGTTACTTTTTCTTTATTAGTGCTCATTTTTATTGTTCCTCCTCAAAATTTAATAAGTGACCTAGTTTTTCTTTTTTTGTTTTGAGATAAAAATCATTTTTTTCATTAGATTTCAATTGTATTGCTTCTCTCTCTACAATCTCTAGACCATAACCAGAAAGACCTGATAATTTTTTCGGGTTATTGGTCATGAGTCTTACTTTTCTAGCTCCTAAATCATACAATATTTGTGCCCCAATACCGTAGTCCCTCATATCTTCAGGGAATCCTAAGGCTAAATTTGCTTCTACCGTGTCCATTCCTTCATCCTGCAAGGAGTAAGCCTTTATCTTATTAATAAGTCCTATTCCTCGTCCTTCTTGACGCATGTACAACAATATTCCTGTTCCTTCTTTTTCTATCCTTTTAGTAGCTTCTTCAAGTTGTTCTCCGCAATCGCACCTTAAAGATCCAAAAGTGTCTCCTGTGAGGCATTGGGAGTGAACTCTGACAAGTGTAGGTTTATCAGGTGAGATACAACCTTTTACTAAGGCAACATGATGTGCATTACTTAATTTATCAATATAGCCAATTATCTTAAAATCGCCGTATCTGGTTGGGAGATTAGCTTCGGTAACTTTCTGGATCATTGTTTCGTTTCTTCTTCTGTAGGCAATTAAGTCTGCGATGGTTATTATTTTCAACTGATGTTTTTTCACATATTCCATTAGTTGAGGAACTCTAGCCATAGTGCCATTATCATTCATAATTTCACAGATAACACCTGCCGAAGAAAATCCGGCAAGCTTTGCTAGATCAACTGCCGCCTCTGTATGTCCGGCTCTTTTGAGTACGCCACCCTCTTTAGCAGCTAAAGGGAAAATATGACCAGGCTTTGTAAAATCTTCGGGGGTACTGTTTTTGTCTATCAGCTTTAAGATTGTTGTTGCTCTTTCTCCGGCGGAAATTCCGGTTGTTGTATTTACTGCATCAACTGAAACGGTAAACGCCGTTTCTTTAGGATCTGTATTATTTGACACCATAGGAGAAATATCTAATTCTTTTAGTCTTTGTTTAGAAATAGGTACACAGATTAACCCTCTGCCATACTTAGCCATAAAGTTAATTGCTTCTGGTGTAGCTTTTTCAGCTGCCATGAGAAGATCACCTTCATTTTCACGATCCTCATCATCAACAACTACAATCATTTTTCCAGCTTTAACATCTTTGATTCCTTCTTCAATTGTACTAAACTGCATTATGTATCCACCCTTTCTTTTATGCAAAGCCATTTTCTCTTAAAAAGTTCAAATCAAGTGAAGTCTTTTGTTCCTCAGCTTGGTTAAGGTCTTCGTTAAACACGAGAAATCTTTCAACATATTTGCCAATCAGGTCGCACTCTAAATTTACTTTTTCACCAATTATTTTGCTTAATAACGTGGTCTTTTCTCTGGTTAGTGGGATGATAGAAACTTTAAAAATTTCATTAGAAACATTATCTACAGAGGCAACCGTTAAGCTAGTGCCGTCAATAGCAACAGAGCCTTTTTCAATTATATATTTCAAAATGTTTGGTGGGGCTTGAATGGTAAGCCAGGTAGCATTATCATCTTTTTCTATAGCCTTTATCTTGCCTATTCCATCAATATGTCCTGAAACAAGATGTCCGTTAAGTCTGTCGTCAAGCTTTAAAGCTCTTTCTAAATTAACTTTACTTCCATATTTCAAGTCATTCAAATTGCTTCGCTGCATAGTTTCCGGCATTATATCTACTGTGAAAGTGGTTTTAGTAAAGGTTGTTACTGTAAGACAAATACCATTGGTACTGATGCTATCTCCTTGTTTTATGTTTTCTAATACCTTGGAGGCACCAATGGTAAGTTGAGCCGATTTACCTCCTTTTATAATGCTTTCCACTTTTCCTATTTCTTCGATTAGTCCGGTAAACATCTATTTTATTCTTCCTTTCTGATGTATCCTTCAATCATAATATCTTCATTAAACAGTGATATTTGGATATTATCTAAAAGAACAGCATCTTTAATATATTTTATTCCTTCTCCACCTACAGGAGTTTTTGCAGAAGTACCCCCAATAATTTTTGGTGCAATAAATGAGATTACTTTATCAACGATACCTCCTTTTATGGCACTATAATTTAAGGTTGAGCCACCCTCTATTAAAATACTATCAATTCCTTGTTTCCCTAACATTTGCATAAGAAAACCTAAATCCACTTTATCATTTTTTAAGGGAGTGACAATTATTTTAGCTCCTTTCTCTTTTAAAGCTGTAAGTTTAAGCTCAGTTGCTTTTTCGGTGGTAGCTATAATTGTTTGTGTAGTTGAATCAAGCTTTAAAACATTAGAATCCAGAGGAATTTTAGCAGTTGAGTCTACGATAATTCTTATTGGGTCTTTTCCTTTTTTATTCTCTAATCTAGTTGTTAATTTAGGATTATCAGCTAAAACAGTGCCTATACCCACCATTATGCCGGAAACCTTATGCCGTATTTCGTGGACATACTTTCTTGATTCCTCATTGGTAATCCATTTTGAATCTCCGATGCTAGAGGCAATTTTACCATCTAAGGTCATAGCTGTTTTTAAGATACAGAAGGGGAGCTTAGTAGTGATATATTTAATATATATCTCATTTAATTGCTTTACCTTATCTTCTAATATGCCGCAAACAACCTCAATTCCATGCTCTTTCAAATTCTTCATACCATTTCCGGCGACTATTGGATTAGGATCCATCATGCCAATTACAACCTTCGATATTTTCTTCTCAATAATTGCTTTTACACAAGGGGGTGTTTTACCATAGTGAGAACACGGTTCTAATGTTACATAGAGTGTTGCTCCTTGAACATTTTCAGTAGCATTGTTGAAGGCGTTTATTTCTGCATGTGCCCCCCCATAGTATTGATGATATCCTTCGCCAATAATTCTATTTTCCTTGACAATCACTGTTCCTACCAGAGGATTAGGACTTGTATATCCTAAGCCTTTTTGTGCTAATTCAATTGCCTTGCTCATGTACTTGGTATACACAAAATCACCTCAATAAATTCGTAAAATATCGTGCTTATAGAGTATAGGGATATAAAAAAACTCTAAAAGGATATAACATCCGTTCAGAGTTTAAGTTACTGGTAAGCTATAATAATAGTTCTAGTTAGTAACTAACAAAACTATATCAATGCTCCTTCTCCCATCCAGACTTTACTGTCGGTCTTGGAATTTCACCAAGTCAACCACATTGTGGCTCGTGGACTTTACCACCGATCGGGAATTTCACCCAACTCCGAAGGATATTATACAATTACCATGATAATAACACACTTATATTTGTAGGTCAATGCTTAATAAAAAATGCAAAAAACATATAAAGTTATAAAATTATAAAAGCCTGACCCCTTGTTTGCACCCCTTGTTTGCACCTTGTTTGCACGTGTTTGACATAGAATGGAAACGAGAGTATAATTACATCGTGTGTAAAACATTAGTAGGGGGGATTCATTTGGGAAATACTAGATTAAAGGTAATTATTATTTTTGTGATTGCATTTTGTATTTTGAATATAGCAGGCTGTGATGTTGGACAAGATATAGAGGTAAATGAAAGTGATAAGCGGATTGTTGCAGTAACTATCGTTCCTCAAAAAACTTTTGTTGAAGCGGTGTGTGGTGATTTAGTTGAGGTGGTTGTTATGGTTCCGCCTGGCAACAGTCCTTCTAACTATGAACCGATACCTAGTGAAATGGGACAGTTTAGTGAAGCAGAAGTGTATTTTGCAATAGGAGTTCCTACAGAAGAAGCCAATGTCTTGCCTATAACAGAGGAATTTAAAAATATGAAAGTAGTAAAGCTACAGGAAGAAATTCTGAAAGAATATCCTGAAAGAGAATTTAGCTCAGGGGAAAGAGATCCTCATATTTGGCTTTCTCCCAAAAGGGTTAAAGGTATGGTGAGTGTTATTGCTCGAGAAATGATGGAGATTGATCCGGCAAATGAGGATCAATACCAAAATAATGCCCAAAATTACATATCTAAACTTGAAACACTTGATCAACAAATAAAAGACGTTGTGAATAACATGGAGAGTAAAAAGATTATAGTTTTTCATCCTGCCTTCGGATATTTGGCGGATGATTATGGAATTCAAATGTATGCACTTGAACAGAATGGAAAGGAAGCAACTCCCCAACGTTTGATGGAAATGATTGATTTGGCAAAGGAAGAAGATATAAAGGTTATTTTTTATCAAGCAGAGGTATCTAGTAGACAAGCACAGGCGTTTGCAGAGGAAATCGGAGGAAAGACGGAGCAGCTTTCCCCATTATCACCGAATTATATAGAAAATCTCAAAAATATGGTTAAAACGATGGCTGAGGTAATGAAATGAGTACTTTAAATGTATATAATGTCAATGAAACAAAAAGTATAATTATAAGTAAAAGTGAAGGTAAAAGTAAAAGTAAAAGTGAAATTAAAAGAAAAGCAATTAGTATAGATAAGCTTTCAGTACATTATGGTGAAACATCTGCACTTGCAGATGTTTGTTTTGATGTTGAGGACAAGGAATATTTAGGAATAATTGGACCTAATGGGGGAGGCAAAACAACTCTTTTAAAATCAATATTAGGACTGGTTCCAATGTCTTCAGGAACAATTGATATTTACGGAAAACGACCTGGGAAGACAGGGGCTTTAATAGGGTATGTTCCTCAAATAAGTGTCTTTGATAAGAAATTTCCTATAACTGTGCAGGAGGTTGTGTTGACAGGTAGGCTTAAGTCAGAACTATCCTTGTTTCATAAATATTCTAATGAAGATAGAAAAAGAGTTAATGAAATTCTCAACAGTATAGGTATCTATAAATTGCGAAATCGGCAAATATCAGCACTGTCTGGCGGAGAATTTCAAAAGATGCTTATCGCTAGAGCATTGGCAGTAAGACCCAAATTGCTTCTCCTTGACGAACCTACAGCTAGTGTGGATGTAGGAGCAAGGGAACAAATATTTAGTTTATTAGATGAACTGAATGAAAATATGACTATTATTCTTGTTACACATGATTTAATGGCGGTGTCTTCTCATATCAAAACATTAGCCTGTCTTAATGGAAGATTGGTTTATCATGGGAGAGCGGAGCTGGATGAGAATATAGTAAAAGAACTTTATGGTTGTCCGGTTGATCTCATTGCACATGGCGTTCCACATCGTGTTTTGAGAGAGCATTAAGGAAGGTGAATAGTTTGTTATCTAACGTATTTCAATATCAATTTATTCAAAACGCCATTGTCGCAAGTGTATTAGCTAGCATAGTTTGTGGAATTATTGGCGTAATAATTGTGGAAAAGAGATTAGTGATGATGAGTGGGGGTATTGCTCATACGTCTTATGGAGGAATTGGACTGGGATATCTCCTGGGTTTTGAACCGATATTGGGAGCATTTCTAATATCTACACTTGCTGCACTGGGTATAGGTTACATAAAAAGAAGGGGTGGAACGCATTCGGATGTTATTATAGGATTGTTTTGGTCCTTGGGAATGGCGATGGGAATTCTTTTTATTGGCTTGATGCCCGGTTATCCTCCAGAGGTATCATCCTATTTGTTTGGAAGTATTTTGTCAGTAACAATGAAGGATATATATATAATGGCAATTTTAACCTTCTGTATAGCTTTGGTGGTTATTGTATTATTTGATTATTGGAAAGCGTATATGTTTGATGAGGAATTTGCTTCTATCATTGGAATAAAAACAGCTTTTTTGGAATACTTACTATTTGTGTTGATAGCGATGTCTGTTGTAGTTCTCATTCGGGTTGTGGGGATAATTTTAATATTGGCTTTATTTACGGCACCTCCTGCAATAGCGACTTTGCTTACACCTAGTCTTAAATCTAGAATGGTGTATTCTGTTTTATTAGGGAATCTATTCTGCCTTGTAGGGCTATGGATCTCTTATATATTAAATATAGCTTCGGGAGCGTCTATTGTGATTGTATCCGCTATGAGTTATGTCATCGTCTATATTATTAATGCCCTTAGTATTAAATTAAAAAGGAAAAAAACTATTGCTATTAATAAATAATGTATAAAGCAATGGAAAGATTATTAGTACGTCTAGAAGTTATTGAGGAGAATGATATTGCAGTGATGGTTCAACAAAGTTATAATACTAAAGTAGTATTACTTTTAATTAGCGTATACAAGTGGTAAAAAAAAGATAATTAGTGTAATATTATAGTTATCTAAACAAGAGAATTATAAGGAGGGGAAATAACGTAGTGAGGACTGTAGGTACTACCGTTAAGGGAATTAGAGCTCCTATTGTAAAAGAGGGAGACGATTTAGTTAAGATTGTAGTTGAGTCTGTTTTGAATTCTATGAAAACGGAAAGATATGAGTTAAGCGATAGGGATGTAGTAGGAATTACCGAATCCTTGGTGGCAAGGACACAAGGGAATTATGCGTCAATTGAAGATATAGCTGCAGATGTTAATAAAAAATTCAAAGGAGATATTGCAGTTGTTTTTCCAATATTGAGCAGGAATAGGTTCTCTTTAATATTAAAAGGTATAATAAATAGTGGTAAAAAGATATATCTATTTTTAAGTTATCCGTCCGATGAAATGGGAAATCATTTAATGGATATAGATATGATGGATGAAAAGAATGTTAATCCTTATACTGATGTTTTGAATGAAGAAAAATATAGAGAAATTTTTGGTGAAAAAGTAGTTCATCCCTTTACAGGTATTGATTATGTTCAGATGTATAAAGAACTTGCTCCCCAAGGAAATATTGAGATATATCTTACCAATGATCCCAGGACGGCGTTGAAGTATACTAAGGAAATATTAGTTGCGAATATTCACGAGAGACAAAGGACAAAGAGTATACTTAAAAAAGCTGGTGCAGAAAAGGTATATGGTCTTGATGATATATTGGCTGAATCTGTAAATGGCAGTGGCTTTAATCCGATGTATGGCTTATTGGGTTCAAATAAAGCAACAGAGGATAAGATTAAGTTGTTTCCCCAAAACTGTGAAAATTTCGTAGATGAAGTACAGAAGAAATTTAAAGAAAAGACTGGTAAGCAGATTGAGGTGATGGTTTACGGAGATGGTGCATTTAAAGATCCTCAAGGAAAGATATGGGAGCTTGCCGATCCAGTAGTATCCCCAGGTTATACAATGGGACTTAAAGGAACGCCGAATGAGATAAAATTAAAATACATAGCTGATAATGAGCTTAAAGACCTTCAATATGAGGAGATGGCGGAGGCTATGAGAAAAAGAATAAAAGAAAAGGAAAGTAATTTGGTTGGGAAAATAGCAGCTATGGGGACGACACCTAGACAAATTACAGATCTTTTAGGTAGCTTATGTGATTTGACAAGTGGTAGTGGAGATAAGGGGACACCTATCGTTCTGATTCAGGGGTATTTTGATAGTTTTGCAACAGAATAATATGTTCTCGTTTATATAGCTATTCGGATAAATTAAGTGTAAGGAGTTGGATATATGGATATTAAAGAAAAGGCGAAGTTAAGTAAAGAATCCTCTTTAACACTTTCAACTGCAAGCAGTGAAATAAAAAATGAAGTGTTAAAAAATTTGATTAAAGAATTACAAAATAATGAGGATGAAATTATTAAGGCAAATAAGTTTGATATTGAAAGAAGTGAAAAAGAAAAACTACCTAAACCTCTAATAAAACGACTGAAATTTGATCACGAGAAAATTTGTGGAGTGGTTGATGGTATAAACAGTCTTATTGAGTTACCCGATCCTGTAGGAAAAACCTTGGCAGCAACAGAGCTTGATCAAGGTTTAGAGCTTTACAAAATAAGTTGTCCAATAGGTGTTGTTGGTGTAATATTTGAAAGCCGCCCTGATGCGTTGGTGCAAATATCCACTCTTTGTTTAAAGAGTGGAAATGGGGTTCTTTTGAAAGGGGGCAGTGAAGCCAAAGAAACAAATAAAATTTTAACAACTATTATTATGAATGCTACAAAGAAAGCTGGTTTACCCTCAGGATGGGTGCAGCTTATAGAGACAAGAGAAGATGTTAATGAAATGTTAAAAATGGATGAGTATATTAATTTGCTTATTCCTCGTGGCTCTAACGCTTTTGTAAAATATATAATGGAAAATTCTAATATTCCTGTATTAGGTCATGCTGATGGTGTATGTCATTCTTATATACATGATGATGCGGATATTAATAGAGCTCTTAATATTTTGATTGATGCAAAAACGCAATATCCTGCGGCTTGTAACGCTACAGAGACAGTGTTAGTTCACAGCAATATTGCCAAAGAGTTTTTACCGTTGCTAAAAGAGAAATTTAATAAAATGAATGTAGAATTGTATGGATGTGAAAAAACAAGAAAAATAATAGATGTAACGCCTGTTGAAGGTGAAGATTGGCATAAGGAATACTTGGACTATAAATTATCCATAAAAGTTGTTGAGGGATTGGATGAGGCAATAAATCATATTAATACCTTCGGCTCCGGTCATACTGAAGCAATAATTGCGACTGATAAGAAAGCTATTCAGAAATTTATGGATTTAGTGGATGCCAGTAATGTTTTTTCAAATTGTTCCACTCGCTTCAGTGATGGCTTCCGCTATGGGTTCGGTGCTGAGGTTGGTATCAGTACGAGTAAGATTCATGCTAGGGGACCAGTGGGTTTAGAAGGCCTTTTAATTTATAAATATAAGTTATTTGGTAATGGCGATATAGTAGAAGATTATGCTAGTAGAAAAAAGATATTTACTCATAAAAAAATAGAAAGATAAAAAGATAATGGGAGATTGTATTGTGTAATATAAAAACTCTATCTGATTGGGTAGAGTTTTTATTTACCATTTCAGAAAGGGATTTCCGATTTAGTGTTGAAATAATATATATTATGAGAAATATATAAAATAATAATGACAAATAGAAAGGAGAATGTAATGAGAAATGATGAAACAATATGGCTTATAGATGCAGCATATTTGTTTAATGCCCAACGTTCAGCAGGACATGATTATAATTTTGATTATTTGAAGCTTAGAAACAAATTAGAGGAGGATGGGAAAATAAGTCGAGTGTATTATTTAAATTCTACACAAAATCCTCCTACAGATGCTCAAAATTCTTTTCATTCTTGGCTCAAAACAGCTAGACCTGAGGGTCCACAATTTATAGTAAAGTTATATAATTTGAAATCAGAGGAATATTGGTGCCCGAATTGTCAACGTTCATTTAATGGTCAAGTGCAGAAAGGTGTAGACGTTGGAATTGCAACGCTTATAGTAAAACTGGCACATCAAAAAAATTATGATAACTTGATATTGTCTTCTGGTGATGGAGATTTGGAAGATTCTATTGCGTATGTTAAGGAATATCTTCAAAAAAGAATAGAGTTATGTGTATTCAAAGGTGGGGTATCTCCTGATTTACAGTCTTATGCTGATCGTGTATATTGGATAAATGATTTTATGGATTCTGTATCAAAGTAATATTAATAAAGACTGGAAGCTTGATGTTCGAGTCTCGAACATCAAGCTTCCAGTCTTTAACCAACCAATTTAACGATAGTTGAACAATGGTTTAACAATAGTTTAACAATAGTTTAACAATAGTTAAGCAATGGTTAAGCAATGGTTCAACTATCGTTTTCTGACCAACTGACCAACTAACCAACTGACCAACTAACCAACTAACCAACTAACCTAACTATCGTTTCCTGACCAACTCAAATAAGAAGATTGAACAATTCTTGGTTCTTATTAATGACAGTATAGTTAAATCCTTTTTTGTTCATATTTTTTATTAGAGCATCATAGTCTTCTTTTTTATTTAGTTCTATTCCTACAAGAGTAGGACCTTTTTCTTTATTGTTTGTTTTGGTATATTCAAAATGAGTTATATCATCATTAGGACCTAAAACGTCAACGACAAATTCTCTCAATGCACCCGGACGTTGAGGAAAATTAACAATGAAATAATGTTTCAATCCTTCATACAGAAGGGATCTTTCCTTTATTTCCTGCATTCTCTCAATGTCGTTATTTCCTCCACTTATAATGCAAGCAACATTTTTTCCACGTATTTTATCCTTATAAAAATTCAGTGCAGCAATAGGCAAGGCACCTGCAGGTTCAACAACGATAGCACTTTCATTGTATAACTCTAAAATACTGGTACAAACTTTACCTTCGGGAACAGCAATTATACCGTCAAGAATGTTTTTGCAAATAGCAAAAGGTAAATCGCCGATTCTTTTCACTGCGGCGCCATCTACGAAGCCATCAATATTTTCTAATGTTATGACCTCTTTTTGTTCAAGGGATTTTTTCATACCACAGGCACCTTCAGGTTCAACACCAATAATTTTTGTGGAAGGGCTAATATTTTTAATATAGGTGCCGACACCGGAGATAAGTCCTCCCCCGCCAATAGTTACAAAAAGATAATCAAGAGGTTGGATAGATTCATTCATTATTTCAATACCAATTGTCCCTTGACCGGCAATGACTTGAGGATCATCAAAAGGGTGAACAAATATTTTGTTTTCTTTTTGACAACATTCCCTAGCTTTTGCATAGGAATCATCGAAAGTATCACCAATTAAAATCACCTCAACAAATTTACCTCCGTAACGATTAACTTGATTTAGTTTTTGTTTTGGGGTTGTTGTAGGCATGAATATTTTACCGGGTATTTGCAAAATGTGGCAGGAATAAGCAACACCTTGCGCATGATTGCCTGCACTGGCACAGACAACGCCGTTTTGTAATTCTTCCAAAGAATGACTTTGTATTGAGTTGTAAGCACCACGTATTTTGAAGGAACGCACCACCTGTAAATCCTCTCTTTTTAAAAAGACGTTACATTCATACCTTTCTGAAAGAACATCGTTTTTCTGAAGAGGAGTTTTGCTGATAACGCCTTTTAAAGCATGGCTTGCTTTAATGATCTCTTCGGTATTCAATTTACACATTTTTAGCACTCCTTCTTAGATTATTTTTTGAAAATAGTTGGTTTTGGTCAAATAAAAAAACCTCTCATTCTTAAAATACAATTACATGTATCTTAAGGACGAGAGGTATCTCACGTAGTACCACCTTAATTTCCTGTAAGTTCGCACAAACAGGTTCAATAGGTCGAAAGTAAAAAACTTTTAACCCTGGCTATATAACGGTAGCCAACTGTGAATATTCACAGTCCCGACATGAGTTTACTTTATTCAACTCAGTAGTTCAGGAGCGATTATTATATATCTTCTTATCACCGGCTTTCAGCATTTCCAGTTCTCTGTGGATAAGATTGAAATATTTTTTTCTCCATCAAAACCTTTATTAATATTGATTTACAGAAGATGATAGATAAAAATTTTTTATCTATCAATAAACATGATATAACAAATAGCTTTTACAAGTCAATATGTTTTTTAATACATTCCTTGTGAGAAAAAATAATTTAAGTATATTTTCTTCCCCGAATAAGCATAAATATGATAGAATACATAAGAAGATTAAAAAAGATAGATAGTTATGGTTGTGCTTTTTTACAAGTTACTAATGAGCTATATTACACTATATCCAGTATTGGTTACCGTAAAATTTGTTATAATGAGAAATAGCAATTTGTCCGAATTCTATTATTATGAAAAAAAATATGGGAGGTACAGATTAGTGAAAAAAATTGCTGTTTTAACGAGTGGCGGAGATGCACCGGGTATGAATGTAGCATTACGAGGCGTAGTGCGTACTGCTATTTACAATAACTTAACAATAGTGGGGGTTAAAAGGGGATATTTAGGTTTAATAGAAAAAGATTTTATTAGGTTGAATTTAAGTTCAGTGGCGGATATTATACATAGGGGAGGAACTGTTCTTCATACAGCTCGTTGCAAGGAATTTTTAACTAATGAAGGCAGGGAAAAGGCTGTGTCTAATATGAGGGAAGAGGAGATAGACGGATTAGTTGTTATAGGTGGTGATGGGACTTTTCGTGGAGCTGTTGAGCTTAATAAATTAGGTATGCCTACAATTGGAATTCCGGGTACTATTGATAATGATATTTCCTGTACAACAAATACAATTGGCTTTGATACAGTTGTTAATACGGTTGTTGATGCTATTGATAAAATAAGAGATACAGCGACATCTCATGAACGAATTTTTGTGATAGAGGTTATGGGTAGAAACTCAGGATTTATAGCATTAGAAGCAGGTCTAGCGGGGGGAGCGGAATCAATTCTTATTCCGGAAATATCTTTAGATATTGATGAAGTTGTTAAGAATATTAAAAGAGGTGTAAGAAGAGGTAAAAAACATAGTATAATTGTGGTAGCTGAAGGAGTGGGAGACTCCATGAAAATAGCAAAAGAGATACAGGAAAAGTCAGGCTTGGAAACACGTGTATCTATTTTAGGTTATATTCAGCGTGGAGGTACACCTACTGTTTATGATCGTTGTATAGCAAGTCGAATGGGGGCTAAAGCAGTAGAAATACTTCTTAAAGGTGAAAAAAACAAGATGGTTGGTGTTGAGTGTGAGAAGATTAAATGCTTTGATATGGATTATGTTTTAAGCCAATCAAAGGATATTAATATGGAAGACTATAAACTTGCACATATGCTTTCAATCTAAAATGTTACTTAATAATATAAATGAAACATAATAGCTGTGAAAAAAGCAAATAATAGCGAATAAAAAAGTGAATAAAAAAGAAAACAAGCTGTAGCTACATTGATGGTAAGTGTAGAACTATGTGAAATAAGTTTTTTGTTCACGGAAGGTAGAATTGAAAATGATAAAAGATGATAGAGATTTTTCTGCATTAGGGATAGCTGCAAAGAGAGTAAACAAATTATCTCAGGAGGGTATTATTGTTCCGACAGAAGTTCAAGAGAAAGTGATTCCTGATATTATAAGCAATAAAAATTTGATAGTTCAGTCTCCTACAGGAACAGGAAAAACACTGGCTTATCTTTTACCACTTCTGGAAAGGATTGATCAAAGCACAAAAGATTTGGAAGTTTTAGTGCTTGTTCCATCTCGTGAGTTGGCTTTTCAGGTAGTGCGTGTGATACAAAAATTTGCAGATGATTTGGGTGTTGTGGCTCTTACGGGAGGGGCTAATGGTGTAAGACAACTTGAAGGGTTGAAAGAAAAGCCCAAAATTGTGGTAGGTACTCCCGGAAGAGTTTTAGGGTCTTTCAATAAGAAAAAATTAAATGGACAAGTTATTAAGACTATTGTAGTTGATGAGGTTGATAAAATGTTGAGTGCAGGTTTTATGGGAGACGTTTTTTCCATATTTCAAAAGACATTAAAATCCCGTCAAGTTCTTATGTTTTCAGCTACAATACCTAAAAATTTGTTGAATGAAGCTTCTGAAATAATAGATCAACCCATTTCAATAATG